>DATFMO010000260.1:0-6682 GCA_035266925.1 Sunxiuqinia sp.
GAACTGCTGTTTCCCGACAAATACATTCAGAGCATCTCCGAACGCATGTTGCTGTACCGGGAATTGGACAACCTGGAAGATGAAGAAAGTCTATCGAAATTCGAAGCCGGGTTGAATGACCGTTTTGGGAAATTGCCAGCCCCAAGCAAAGAACTGTTGGAAGTTGTTCGTCTGCGTTGGCTTGCCATTGAGTTGGGAATTGAGCGAATCATTCTGAAAAGTAAAAAGATGATCTGCTATTTCATTGCTGATCAACAGTCGCCTTACTACCAATCGCCAGCCTTCACCAAAGTACTTCAGTATGTCCAACAAAATCCGGGCAAATGTCGCATGAAAGAAAAGAAAGATAAGCTTAGCCTGAGTTTCGATGCCGTAAAAACGATCCAATCGGCCAAACAGATTTTGGGAAAAATTAACCGACCCGATTAACAAATCATTTCATTCCCCCGAAAAGACATTTTTCAGTCAATTTTGCATTGAAGAAGTAGGGATTTCCCCCATTAAAATGACGGAAAATAAGTCGTAATTTTTCACCATAAAAAAACTCCAAACCCACTGTCTATGAGAAATATTACGAATCGCCTGTCAATACTGGCCGGAACCCTTCTGATTGTTTTTTCCGGCTGTCAAAAAGAAAGCTTTTTAAATGAGTTTTCGGTTGTCAATCAGCAAACAGAAACCGTTCAATTGAAAAGCGCCAAACTTAAAAAAAGCGTCATCAAAAATTACATGGTGCTTTTTAGTTCCGAAACTTTACCAAAGGGTGCTGAAAGTCAGCTTTCCAATTTTGGAAAAATAATCAAAACCATTCCGGAGATCGGGATTGCCATTGTCCAACCAACTACCGACAATTTTGAAGAAGAAGTTGGCAAATTAAGTTCTGTTCAAGCTGTTGTTCCTGATCTGAGAGCCAAATGGACAGGACCAAGCCATTTTATTACTAAAGCCACGCTCGACAACATCGGGAAAGATGAGCCCTATTTCCCTTATCAGTGGGGAATGCTGGCCATTCATGCACCTGACGCCTGGGATGCTGGTTATGAGGGGAAAAATGCCACAGTTTTTATTCTGGATAGCGGAATCGATGCAGATCACGAGGACTTAGCACCAAACCTAATCAAAAGTTTATCAACCTCGTTCGTTCCCGGAGAAAGTTACAATGTGGGGGATAGCACCTTCTTTAGTCATGGAACTCATATTGCCGGAATCATCGCGGCTGCTGATAATCAATATGGATTGATTGGCGTCGCACCAGAGGCCAAAATTGTAGCTGTAAAAGTGATTTCAGAAAAAGATGAGTCAGGTGATTTTAGCTGGATCAACGAAGGTATTATCTATGCAGCAAACAAAGGTGCCGATGTGATTAACCTGAGTTTAGGGGCCACCTTCAGCAAGAATGGGTTCTTCCTGGATGAAAACAATCAACTTCAGAAAGTACCGGCAATATATATCCAGTATTGGATACAAGCACAGCAACGAGCCATTGATTATGCCTACAAAAAAGGAGTAACCATTGTCTGTTCAGCCGGGAATGAGTACGCCAATGCCGATGGCGATGGTTCTATTCTTATTGCACCAGCAGAAATGAATCATGTAATTGCTGTTTCAGCTACAGCTCCAAATTTATTGGTTCACGACATTCCGATAGGAACGGAACCAGATTATGATATTCCGGCCAGTTACACCAACTACGGGAAATCACTGATTGACTTGGCGGCTCCCGGTGGCGACATTAACTTTTATCCGAATCCAAACTACCTTTACAACATGGTGTTGAGCACTTCAAGCCGGGGATTTGCCTTTGCAGCCGGAACAAGTATGGCTGCTCCGCACGTTGCCGGTGTTGCTGCACTTATTATTGGCAAAAATGGAGGGCATATGAGTCCGCACATGGTTACGAAACAGCTCCTGAAAACAGCAGACAAAATTGACGGAAATGGAAATTCATCGTACTTTGGAAAAGGAAGAGTAAACGCCTACCGGGCTGTTACGGAATGAAACGTGACATTCAAAAAAAATAAAACTTTGAAAGAGCAGAATCGATAATCTGCTCTTTTTTTATTTTGTTTTAAATTGACTGTTCACCCGATTATTTCCAGCACTCATCGATTATCGGGTAAATCCACCTTTCAAATCCTTTAAATTGAATCTTTAAAAATTACGGTTTTTCATTGTTAGAACTTGCCAGTCGTCACGAAATATTTTATCTTTAACATATTTTATCTTTAAAAACAAACAAAAATGAAAAAAACAAAAACTGCCCTCCTCGTGCTTTTCGCAACAATCTGCTTCGCCTTTTCCACACAGGCAATACCCAAAAAACTGATTCGTCTCAACCTTGAAAAAGGTGCTGTTTATGAAATGACCATGAATATGACCAACAACATGGATCAGGAAAAAATGGGACAGGAAATAAAGATGAAGCAAGACATGCAAATGATCACGTCCATGAACGTGGACGACGTGCTTCCAAATCATAATTATTTGGTTAGCTACAAATATAACTCAATAAAAATGACCATGGATGTGATGGGAAAGACGATGACATTTGACACCGATCATCCAGACGAAGGGAATCCTGCGTTGAAAGTGATGGAAGGACTGACGAAAGTTGACCTGCAAATGGAATTGACGCCACAGGGAAAGGTTGTAAACGTAAAAGGATTTGATAAATTCAGTGACATCTTTGGAGGTAATCCACAATTAAAAAACATGCTGAAAATGTTTTCTGACCAGGAATCATTCAAAGCCAATTTTAGTCAGACATTTAATTATTTTCCTGACAAAAAAGTAGGTGTTGGCGACACATGGGATGCGACACAACAATTTAAATCATTGATGAACATGGATATTGACATGCATTTTAAAGTCGCTGATGTTAAAAAGAATGCAATCACTTTAAATGTCCAATCCAACATCAACTCCGACATGCCCATTAATCAAAATGGGATGAAAATGGAAATGCATATGAAAGGCAGCCAAAATGGGGAAATGAATATTGATTTAAACGATGGAATGTTGACTCAATCCAACATGAAACAATCAATTTCAATGCTCATGAAGATGAAAAACCCACAAACCCTGGAGGACATGGAGATCCCGATGAAAATGAACTCCGACATAAAAGTTATTGTGACTAAGAAGTAATACTTTTTGATGTTTCTATTGATCGAATTACTTCGATCTAAAATCCGGTTATGTGAGTTGTTTTCCAGCAATGCATAACCGGATTGTTGCATTTTGACTGTTCGAAATAAAGAATTCTCCCATTACCAACCCGATATCAACGCCAATAACCCACCCAATTCAACAAAGACATATGCAGCTGATATAGCGATATATACGAATACTAAATTTTTCATTATACTATTTTTATAGTAATATTACTATAAAAATAGTTTGAATTGATTTTTAAATCTACTATATTTGTAGTAGTAAATTCAAAAAAGTGTTCTGATGGAAATGAAACAGTTGACAAAAGCAGAAGAACAAGTCATGCAAATTGTATGGAAACTAAATGAAGCGGTGGTCAAAGATGTCGTTGAAAAGTTTGACCAACCAAAACCGGCATACACGACCGTTGCCACGGTATTAAACGTGCTGGAAAAGAAAGGATTTGTCAACCGGAAAAAGATTGGAAATACGAATCTTTTTTCACCGGCAATCAGTAAATCGGAATATACGAAGTTCCAATTTTCAGCACTGCTCAAGAATTATTTCAATGGTTCGTTCCCGAAGATGGCCACTTTTTTTGCCCGGGAAAACCAATTGGATATTGACGACCTGGAATCGATTTTAAAACAGGCCGAAGAAGAACTAAAAAAAGACCAATCTAAAACTGACTAGTCATGGCACAATGGTTTGATTTTTTATTCCATGCTTCCATTGGAATCAGTTTATTTTTCATTCTGTATTGGTTATTGTTGCGTCAATCAACGCACTTCAACGCCAACCGAATTTTTTTATTGGGATCTGTTCTTTTGGTAGTTCTGGCTTCTACTTTTCCTATTCATTACCAAGTTGCTGTTCAGCCAACTGCCACATTCAATTTGAGCATGATAAATGGAACCTTAAACTACAGAGGCTCACAAGAAGAAAAAGGGATCAGCGGAAGTTCCGAAGTCGATTGGTCAACAATTCTGTTGGTCATTTATGTAACCGGAGCTTGCCTTTTTGCACTGCGACTTTTCATTCAATCATGGAAACCGATTTCAATCATTCGCCGTTCGCAAGCGAAAAAGCAGGCCAATTTCTACTTACATGAGAACGATCGTTATGCGCTACCATTTTCGTTCTTCAACCATATTTTCGTCAATCCGAATTATCATAAACAGGAAGAGCTCAATGAGATTCTAACTCACGAACAAGTGCACATTCATGAGCGTCATTGGATCGACCTACTGATCATAGAATTGTTAACCGTCCTATTTTGGTTCAATCCATTTATTTGGTTGTTTGAACTAGCCATCAAACAAAACCATGAATACCTGGCCGACGAAGGTGTATTATCCCGGGGCCACTCACCTGCCAGGTACCAGGCTTTATTAGTTAACCAGCTGATGGGCATGCAAGTCGTTGGCCTGACCAACAACCTGAACTTTGCCCTTGGCCCAACCCGTTTAAACATGATGAAAAAACAAAAGACGCCCAAAACCAAGCTGCTACGAATGGCATGGGGGCTCCCTATTTTAGCATTTATGCTCTTCGCTTTTGCAGAGCCTAATTACAAAAGCACCGATCCAATCATTCGCCAAACTATGGCAACAAACAACAATGTTGTTCCATCAGGTGAAAAAGTAACCGTGCATGGAAAAGTTATTGATGAATCCGGTGAACCATTGCCAGGGGCATCGATTGTTGTGAAAGGTGCAACAACCGGAACGGTTACTGATCTTCAGGGGAAATTCAGTCTGGATATTCCCAAAGACACAGAGATTGCTTTGGTTGCATCGTTTGTGGGCTACCAAACAAAAGTGAATGAAGTCAATACCTCGAAAGATGGGAAAGATTTGAATTATAAATTCGTGATGAAAAGAGCGGTGATTGGCATCGACACCAAATCGTTGTCATCAGCCAAGGATGTCCCGCCACCTCCACCGCCTCCACCATCGCCAGAAACAAATGGCGGGAAAAAGGAAGTGTTTTATGTGGTGGAAGACATGCCTCAATACCCTGGCGGATTTTATGGTCTGAATCGATATTTGAACACTCAAAAGGCCGAAATGAAATCAAAGCTTTTCTTCAATGGAATAGATCTTAAAGGGAAAGCAACTGTGGGCTTTACGGTAAATGCCAAAGGAGAAGTGACCAACGTTCATGTAGTGAACCAAACAACAGATGAAGCTGGGAAAGCGTTGGTTGCCATTGTTTCGGGAATGGACAAATGGCAGCCCGGAGCTCAACGCGGCAAGCCGGTTCCGGTCGATTATGCGATTCAGTTAGAATTTTAAACATTGAAAGGATGCTCAAACGGCATCCTTTTTTTTCGTATCAATTTGCACCAAAAAAGAAAGGCAGTCCTCTGACTGCCTTTTCCGTCCCGATCTCTCGGGAAACTAACCTAAACCAACTAAACCTAATAAACCATGAGCTAACCGGAAACTGTAGTATACTGTATAAACAGCTAATCTCCGGCTTGCTACAACATACCTGCCGAAGCAGGTACATTCGATTTCGGCTCAAAGATATCAAAAAAAATACGAGAACCGCAAAGATACTTTTGAATAATAAAATTTCTCGCGCCCAGATAAACAGCCAATTAAAATCAGCTAAAAAAGGCTAGAAGAATCCGAATTACCAATCCTTTTTTTTTGTTCGCTGTAACAAAACCTCGAAAACATCATGCGACTTGCTTCCTGCTTATTGACAAGACTTTGAAATCTTTTATCCACAACAACGACAGCCTTATGCCTCTGATTCACAAACCACTACAGTGAACACAATTCAATCAACAGTAAATCGTTAATTAAACGTTACCAGATGATGTATTTTATTTGTCGGAATTGGGCTAATTTTATGAATCAAATTGTTTTCGAAAAAATTGCTCATGCGCTTAAATCTTAGTTTGTTATTTGTTTTTGCTTACCTGCTGGGCTTTGGGCAACATTGTCCGAAACGTGAATTCAGGGGAAGTTGGGTGGCTACGGTCAACAATATTGATTGGCCATCAAAACCGGGGCTGAGTCCTGAGCGGCAACAGCAAGAAGCAATCATCTTGCTGAATAAGTTACAGCAACTGGGAATGAATGCTGTGATTTTTCAGCTCCAGCCATCAGCCGACGCCATGTATCCATCCAAGTTGGAGCCTTGGTCACGCTACCTGACAGGAACCCCCGGAAAAGATCCCGGCTATGATCCGCTCAAATTCTGGATCGACGAGTGTCACAAGCGAAACATGGAGTTTCATGCCTGGTTCAACCCGTTTCGGGTGGCTTTGAAATCCGATGAACCGCTGGCTCCGAACCACATTGCTTTTCAACATCCTGATTGGGTCGTAAAATATGGTAACTCCCTTTATTTCAACCCAGGAGTACCACAAGCCCGCCAATTCATCACTGACGTGGTTATCGATGTTGTTCGGCGGTATGACATTGATGCCGTTCAATTTGACGATTATTTTTACCCCTATCCAATCATTGGCGAAGCGTTTCCTGATTCGGCAACATTCAAAAAATACCAGGGC
>DATFMO010000261.1:0-5353 GCA_035266925.1 Sunxiuqinia sp.
CTGCATCAGTTGTTACCGCTGTGTTCGGTTTTATAAAGATTATGCTGGTGGCGATGATCTGGACGTCTTCGGCGCTCACAACCATGTCTATTTTGGTCGCTATGAAGATGGCCCACTCGAAAATGAATTCAGTGGAAACCTTGCCGAAATTTGTCCGACCGGCGTTTTCACCGACAAAACCTTGAAAAAACATTATACCCGTAAATGGGACCTGACTTCCGCCCCGTCTATTTGCAACCAATGCAGTTTGGGTTGCAACACCATCACCGCCGAGCGCTATGGCACTTTGCGAAGCGTTACCAGCCGTTACAACGGTGAAGTCAATGGCTATTTCATTTGCGATCGTGGACGATTTGGCTACGAATACATGAACAGTGATCAGCGAATTCGCAAACCATTGATTCAAAATAAAACGGATCAGGAAAATCGTGAACTCAATGTGCTGGAGACGCTCGATGAGTTGAAAAAAGAACTTGTTGAAAGTGAAAAAGTGATTGGCATTGGATCGCCGAGGGCATCAATAGAATCTAATTTCGCTTTGCAAAAATATGTTGGGATTGAAAATTTCTACTCCGGGATGTCCGCCAAAGATCATCAATTAACTGCTTTAGCTTTGGACATCCTGAAAAACAGCCAGGCCAAAACGGTTTCACTAAGAGAAATTGAAAAAGCTGATGCCGTGCTGATTTTGGGTGAAGATCTAACAAATACCGCCCCCATGGCTGCTTTAGCTGTTCGTCAGGCCGTTCGCAACAAAGCCTTCAAAAAGGCTGAAAAACTTCAAATTCCAAGCTGGAACGACAAGGCTGTTCGCGAAGCTGCCCCCAATGAAAAGAGTCCAATGTATTCAGCAACACTTTCAGAAACTAAACTTGATGGCGTCGCAACAAAAACATTCCATACCACTCCACAGGAAATTGCCAATTTCGGCTTTGCCATCGCCCATGAACTGAATAGCCAATCACCAAAAGTAAAGGATCTTTCGACGGAAACGCTCCAACTTGTGAAGGAAGCGGCAAAAGCTTTGAAAGTAGCCGAAAATCCGCTGGTCGTTACTGGAACGAGTTGTGGCGTTGAAGATATATTGAAGGCAGCAGCCAATGTTGCGACGAGTCTTTGCTCCAATGACAAACAGACTGGTCTTTTCATCACGCTGCCTGAAGCAAACAACTTTGGGGTGAGTCTTCTGAATGGAAAACCATTGAGCGAACTACTGCAACAAGAAACTGCGGATAAAAAAGAATCGATCGTCATTATAGAAAATGATCTTTACCGGCGGGCCGATGCCAAACTAGTGGACCAATTATTTGAAAACCGGAAGTTGATTGTGCTTGATCACACCCATTCTAAAACGACCGAAAAAGCTGACTTTTTGCTACCCGCAGCTCCGGTTGCTGAATCAACCGGTTCGTTGATCAACAACGAAGGGCGGGCACAGCGCTTTTTCCAGACTTTCGTTCCCGATCATGCTATTCAGGCTTCCTGGCGCTGGATGCAAGCGATCGCGGACGCAACAAGTCATAAAGAGATGGAACCATGGGAACACCTGGATGACTTTTTAAAAGCTTTTGAAAATGAGTATCCGATATTTCGCGGCATCACAGAACTGACGCCACCGCCTGATTTCAACATTGCCGGGCAAAAAATTGCGCGGGAATCGCATCGTTACAGCGGGCGCACGGCCATTCATGCCAATAAAAGTGTTCATGAACCTCAACCGGCAAAAGATACTGAATCACCCCTAACTTACACCATGGAAGGTTTTCATGGTGAACCGCCATCGTCGACGATCCCCTATTTTTGGTCGCCCGGCTGGAACTCTGTTCAAGCCATCAACAAATACCAAATAGAAGTGGGTGGTCATTTGCACGGCGGTGATCCCGGGAAACGTTTGCTTATCGCAGACGAAATTGGGAAAACTTCGTTTTACGATGCATCATCTCAGCAAAAAGCCGCCAAAGGTGGTTCATGGAATGTGATCCCATTGTATCAAATTTTTGGGTCAGAAGAATTGAGCAGCAAATCGGAAGCTGTCTCCAAACGGGTACCCGAACCATATCTGGCCATCAGTGCCAGTGAGGCAGAACAAAACAATTTGAAGCCCGACTCGGAAGTTACGCTACAGATTCACGGACAATCACTTCGGTTGTCTTTGAAAGTAAAAGCCCAAATGCCGGATCGAACCATTGGATTGCCTGTTGGCTTGCCCGGACTTCCTTTTATTGAACTGCCCACAACGGGAAAAATCAAGGAGGTGAACAATGAATGAAACACTGAAATTAATCCTCACGATATTGGGAATCCTGATCGGAGTTCTGTCAGGCGCTGCCGGACTGATTTGGCTTGAACGCCGCATGTTGGGCTTGTGGCAAGACCGACTCGGCCCCAACCGGCTCGGTCCATTGGGCATCTTTCAGCCATTGGCCGATATGATTAAAATATTTGCTAAAGAAGACTGGATTCCTCCATTCTCCAGCCAACGAATTTTTGTGATTGCACCGGCGATTTCCATGTTTACCATTTTACTGGCTTTTATTGTCATACCAATCACTGCAACCACCTATGTTGCTGATATGAATATTGGTATCCTGTTTTTTCAGGCAATGATATCGCTCGAAGCTTATGGCGTTGTGCTGGCCGGATGGGCATCCAACAACAAATACTCGCTGATTGGCGCCATGCGGGGAGCTTCACAAATGATTACATACGAAGTGTTCATGGGACTCTCGCTCATGGGCGTGGTCATGATGAGCAATTCATTCAACCTGATAAAAATTGTAGAAGCACAACAAGGAATGTGGTACATCATACCCCAGTTTCCTGCATTCATCATTTTCTTCACAGCAGGAGTGGCGGTGACCCACCGTCTTCCCTTTGATATTCCCGAATCGGAGAGTGAATTGGTTGCAGGCTATCATTCTGAATATTCAGGGATGAAATTCGGAATGTTTTTCGTGGGTGAATATGTGGGAATCATCCTGATTTCGGCGATGATTGTAAGCCTCTTTTTCGGGGGCTGGCTGGGGCCACATTTCCTACCTCCAATCGCTTGGTTTCTACTGAAAACATTCGTGTTCATCATGATTTTTATCTTGCTGAGGGCTTCGCTGCCCCGACCGCGTTACGACCAATTGCTGGGATATGGATGGAAACTGTTGTTGCCAATAGCCTTGCTGAATCTCTTAATTACAGGCGCCATTTTACTGTCCTGAAAAGACAGTTGCGCTCACGCTTTTTTTTGAATGATAAAAACAATGAATAATGCTTAGTTTACTTAATACAATATGGACAGTCTTTCGTCACCTGTTTCGCAAAAAGCTGACGGTGGAATATCCTGAGGAAAAAATAAAGCTACCTCCGCGCTATCGGGGACGTATCATTTTAAGCCGTGATCCTGATGGCGGTGAACGCTGCGTGGGTTGTTACCTGTGCGCTGCGGCCTGCCCGGTGGATTGCATTTCGCTGCAGGCTACCGAGGACGAAAACGGGCGACGATACCCGGAATTCTTTCGCATCAATTTTTCGCGCTGCATCTTTTGCGGACTTTGTGAAGAAGCCTGTCCGACTTACGCTATTCAATTGACTCCCGATGTGGAACTTTCCGAATACAAACGCCAAAATATGGTCTATGAAAAAGAAGACCTGTTGATTCAGGGCGAAGGGAAATACCATGGGTACAACTACTACAAGGTGTCGGGCATGGCCATTGGAGGCAAAGACAAAGGAGAAGCACAAAACGAAGATCAACCCATTGACCTTAAAAGTTTATTGCCATGATGATTGCTTTTTACATAGCGGCTGCCATTGCTTCGATCTCATCATTGATTGTCGTGACCCGGAAGAATGCCCTGGTTGCGTTGCTGTATATGATTGTATCACTCGCATCACTTTCGTTTATCTTTTACCTGCTGGGATCACCATTTATAGCGGTGCTTGAAATTGTCATTTACGCCGGAGCAATCATGGTTCTTTTTGTCTTTGTCATCATGATGCTTAACCTGGGCCGCGAATCGGTCAAGCAGGAGAAAGAATGGATGACTGGCAAAACATGGATCGGGCCATCGATTCTCTCAGTGATTTTACTAGTGGAACTGATTTGGGTGCTTGCCACCTCAGCCGGAGAAGCAATGGCATTTGAAAGCACTACGCCCAAAGATGTCGGGATCGAACTATTTGGCCCCTACATCATAGCAACGGAGCTCGCTGCCATGTTGCTGATTGCCGGTATTATCGGCGCTTATCACCTGGGGAAAAAACGAAATATCATACATCACCGGTTTACGAAAGGAGATTCATGATGACTACAATCCCAATGAACGAAGGATTATTGTTGGCAGCAATCCTATTTGCCATCGGGCTGACAGGCGCGCTGATACGACGCAACCTCATTTTTCTGCTGCTGTCAGTAGAAATTATGCTGAATGCAGCCGGACTGGCTTTTGTCGTTGCGGGAGCTCGTTGGGGACAAGCTGACGGACAGGTCATGTTTATTTTCATCCTGGCCATGGCTTCTGTAGAAGTGGCCATTGGACTGGCTATGATTGTACGCATGTATCACATCTTTGGAACGATTGATTCAGACGCGATTGATAAAATGAAAGGATAAGGACTATGTTACATTATTTATGGTTGATACCCGCTTTACCACTGGCCGGATTCCTAATCCTGGGACTCCTCGGTGCCCGGCTACCCAATAAGCTGGTAGCCATTGCTGGCGCCGGAAGTGTGGGACTGAGTGCTCTGACGACCATCCTGTTGGGCATCCAATTTATCCATCGTTTGCCGGAACAAACTAGCTTTAACCAGTCGTTGTGGAGTTGGATGAATTTACCCGGCTACAAGATTGAAGCTGCACTTCATTTGGATGCACTTTCCATGGTCTTCATTTTTGTCATCACATTTGTTGGCTTTTTGATTCATTTATATTCCACCTCATTCATGCATGAAGAAGATGGCTATGCCCGCTTTTTTGCCTACATGAATCTCTTTGTCGCATCCATGCTGGTGCTGGTTCTGGCCGACAACCTGCTACTTTTGTATCTCGGCTGGGAAGGCGTTGGACTTTGCAGTTACTTGTTAATTGGTTTCTGGTACAAAGATTCAGATAATGGTTGCGCAGCCCGCAAAGCATTTATCGTCACCCGAATTGGAGACACCGCCATGTTGATTGGCTTGCTGCTACTCTTCACGACTTTCAACACATTAAATATTCAGGACATTATACACGAGGCCCGGTTACAATTTGCTGCTGGCTCTCCGCGAATGATTGCAGCAACACTACTTATACTGGGCGGCGCAGTCGGAAAATCGGCTCAGCTTCCACTGCAAACATGGCTTCCTGACGCCATGGCCG
>DATFMO010000262.1:0-2069 GCA_035266925.1 Sunxiuqinia sp.
TCGTTGCCTGATCCAACAATAGCATTTGGTTATTTTATACGGCCGGTTGAAACCCGTCTTGGTCCTCAACGGGCCAGGATAAGTGCAACCCAAATGTTCCCCTGGTTTGGCACACTGAACGCGAAAGAGGATGTTGTAACCGAAATGGCAAGGGCCAAATATGAATTGTTTGAAGAAGCAAAATCAAGGCTCTTTTACGATGTAAAATCGACCTGGTATAATTTATATTTTACAAACAGAGCCATTGCGATCACCAGGGAGAATATAGAGATCCTGAATACGTTTCAGAAGCTGGCCCTGGTAAAGATTGAAGCAGGGAAAGCATCGGCAGTTGACGAACTGCGTGTAGAAATGGAAATACTTGACCTGGAAAACCAGCTTCTGCTTTTGGTTGATAAATATCAGACACAAAAGGTCGCCTTCAACAATTTACTTAATATAGATGAAACACAGGAAGTTCTGATTCCGGAATTGCTAAAAACAACAGAAATCAACTTAAGCCGTGAAGCATTACTTGATAGTATAAAACTCAATAACCACCAGGTTCTGAACCTTGAATTTCAACAGGCCTCCTATGAATATCAGCAAACTGTTGCCAGGAAAATGGGTAATCCCAGTTTCACAGTCGGGATGGATTACCTTTTTATTGGCGAATCATCCAATCCGGCATTGGGACCCAATGAATCAGGCAGGGATGCAATGATGCTCCCGATGGTAGGGATAACAATACCCTTATACCGCAAGAAGTACACATCTCAGGTAAGAGAAGCTGTTTTTATGCAAGAAGCCAAACAAAATCAGCAGATCGAAAAAATCAATGTACTGGAAACCATCTTTGAAAAAGCAAATACTGATTTTAAAGATTCGAAACGAAGAATTGATTTGCACGATCAGCAATTGAAACTGGCTGGAAAAGCTTTGAATATACTTGAGACGGAATATGCTACAGACAGTAAGAATTTCGAAGAAATATTGCGAATGGAGCGACAGGTATTATTGCATAACCTCGAACTGGAAAAATCGCGTAGCGACCTGAATGCTTCAGTCGCATTCATTACATATTTGATGGGTAAATAACATTTTATACTGAAGAATGATGAAAGCAAAATTTGATAAAAGGAATTTCAGGAATTATGCATTGATACTGGTTGCAGGACTGGTACTTGGCTGGTTGTTTTTTCATAGCTCGGAGAATAAGGCAGAAGCTGTTCATGAACATACCGATGATGTTGAGGAAGCTACCGTCTGGACCTGCTCCATGCACCCGCAAATTAGAATGGATAAACCGGGGAAATGCCCGATTTGCAGCATGGATCTGATCCCGTTGGAAACAAGTTCTGCCGGTGACGAAAATGTTAACCCTGATGAAATAGAATTGAGTGAATCAGCAATAAAACTTGCTGAAGTTCAAACGATGTTGGTTCGTAAAGATTATTCAAATAAAGAGGTATACTTACTGGGGAAAGTAAAACCTGACGAAAGAAATATTGCTGAATTAACCTCTCGTTTCGGGGGAAGGATTGAAAAACTCTTTGTGAACTTTACGGGCCAGAATGTATCCAAAGGTGAGAAGCTTGCAACCATCTATTCGCCAGAACTGGTTACAGCTCAAAAGGAGTTGCTTGAATCAATTGATTATAAAGAATCCAATCCGGCCTTCTATCGTGCAGCCCGCAATAAGCTAAAACTTTGGGATTTAACCGAATCTCAAATTGATGGCATTGAAACAGAGGGGGAACCTCAGAATTATTTCGATGTATTATCTCCCATTTCCGGAACGGTCACTATGCGTCATGTATCGCTTGGTGATTATGTAAAAGAAGGAAACGCTTTGTTCCAGGTGATCAATCTGAGAAACGTATGGGTCATGTTCGAAGCCTATGAGAGTGATTTACCCTGGTTAAATGAAGGGGACAAGGTTGAGTTTACTGTTCAGTCGCTACCGGGTGAATCTTTTGCCGGAAAGGTTACCTATATCGATCCTTTTTTAAATTCCAGGACCAGGATAGCCAATGTAAGAGTCGAAGTGGGAAATCCAGATCTTGAGTTGAAACCTGAAATGTTTGCCA
>DATFMO010000263.1:0-5157 GCA_035266925.1 Sunxiuqinia sp.
GGTTGGTCAGCCGCACTTTTTCTTCGTTGATGTCCAACTTTTCCATGTAGTAAATCAGCTCCTGTTCAAAGCGGTTTTCATCGAGGTTGCCGTTCTGGTTAATTTCATTCAAACCATCCTGAATGCGGGTTTTGATGTTCACCATTCGTTGTTTTTCAAAGGGCTCAACCTGTTCCAACAATGTAAGAATTTCTTCAATGTTGCTGCGAATATCTTTTTCAAGAGCCGTTCCTTCCTGCACCCGAAACTGATCAACAGCATCAATTACCTTTTTAATGTTGTCAAAAATCAGGTTCCATTCTTCTTCGTCCAGCTCTTCGTAAACTGTTTTCACAGCATCTGGTAAACGCATGATGGTATTCATAATTTGCTCCGAAACCGGCAAGTTCAGCTTTTTGTGCACCTGAGTGAGTTGGCGAAAATAATCGGTTACAATCGCTTCGTTAATGACGGAATTACTTTGAACACCCAGATTTTCAAGATATAATGAAAAATCCATTTTTCCCCGAACCAACTTCTCCGAGATCACTTTGCGAATGGTCAAATCCTTCTCCCGGTACATAGCCGGAAGCCTGGAATTGATATCAAGTTGTTTACTGTTCAGTGATTTTAATTCAAGGGTAATTTTCTTGTTCGTCGTTTCAAATTCGGCTTTTCCGTAGCCAGTCATCGATTTGATCATGAAGTAGATTTTTGTTGATGACAAAGTTAGTATTTTAACATGAGTTCAAACGTAAAAAGAACCAAGTTTTTAAACGGCTGACCTATTGATTTTTACATTGTGTCGTGGTCAGTGAACGGTGCAACAAAGTGACCAAAGGCTGGTCTTAAAATAGTTACGGGGGTGTAATCAATACATTATTACATGGCTTGCACCAAAACCTGTAGGCAGCTTGGTAGGCATTCGATACTTATTTTGTCCATTCGCCCAATAACTTCACCATCTACCTGGATAACCTGCATTTTAGGGGTTTGGATGACCGCTTCGGTACAACTGATAGTATTCACATAGTCAAGGGTATGAATTTTTCGGGTGTAAAAAGGGATGATCATTTTGGCCAGGTGCCAGAATGAGTAGGGACGAACAAAGATGACTTCAAACATACCGTCATCTATTTTGCCCTGGGGATTGATGATGGCACCTGTTCCGTAACTTGAAGCATTGGCAATCACCGCCATGTGTGCTTTTCGATAAATAATTTTGTCTTCGGAAATGAGTTTGAACTTGACCGGCTTTGCTGTTTTCAACTCGCTGAAGAAGTGTTTTGCGTAGCCCCAAAAGCCCCGGACATTGTCTTTCCCAAAACGTTCAACAACTTTGGCATTTAGCCCAATGTCACTCAAGTGAAGCGAAAGGTGATCCTGGTTGATCTTCAATACATCAATCGATTTTTTATGACCGTTAATCACGGTTTGAAAAGCTTCGTATAAATTGGTTGGTAGCGTTAATTCACTGGCCAAACCATTCGCTGAGCCAAGCGGAATAATTCCCATGGCAATGGAGGAGTTGATCAACTGGCGGGCAACCAGGTTGCAGGTTCCGTCACCACCAACGGCTACGACTTTATCGAAGTGTTTTTTTGAAAGGATTTCCTGCAGTTTTTCCGTGTCGTTATTCCCAGTTGTTCGAAAAATTTCATAGGAAAAACCATTTTCGCCGGATTGGATTTTTAGTTCATCGATTAGTGAATCTTTGTTCCGATCACCCGAAATCGGGTTGATAACAAAAAGTAGCGACTGTTTTGAAGCTGTCATGGATTTTGGCATATGTTGTGTATTTTCTATTTCATTTAATTATAAATCCTATGCCAAAAAATGCTTATGGCCGACGAAACAAAAACATTGCAGTATTTAAACCGGAAAAATAAAGGATTATTCTCAAAACTAAAACTTCAAATCAAACATCGACTAGGATGGCTTGGTGGTCCGCAAATCATTCCGTATCGTGGGTATGGAACCGCAGATGAAGTGTTTGTGACTGGTTACCTGACTGAAAATAAAGGTCTTGCTAAGCCGGATGAAAATCATTCAATTTGGTCAAACTTGTTGGCGATGCTGAAGCGGTATTCCAGTGATGAAATCCCAGATGCGAAAATTCAGTTGAAATTTAAAAATCAAATTTTGGAAGTTTTGTCGGAAGAAACCGGGCTTTTTAGGGGCGTTTTTAAGGCTGAAAACAAGGAAGAAGCCGGCGATTCGGGTTGGCATGACTACCAGGTTCAGTTGCGGGGTGACTGGGGAGCGGGGGAGCAGGAACTCAAGGAAACAGGGGAAGTTTTGATTCCCGCTTCAGGGGCTGAATTTGGGGTGATATCCGATGTTGATGATACCATTATTGTCAGTCATTCAACCCAAATGCTGCGAAAGCTTCGGCTGATGTTGTTGCGCAATTCACGCACGCGGAAACCGTTTCCCGGCGTTGATGCTTTTTACCACGCGCTTTTCAATGGATACGGCGGTGTGGGCGCGAATCCGTTTTTTTACGTTTCAAGCAGTGAATGGAACTTGTATGATTTGTTGGAAGATTTTTGTTCGTACAACAAATTGCCAAAAGGCGTTTTTCTATTGCGCGAGCTGCAGTCGAGTATCTACAAATTCTGGAAATCGGGCGGTGGCGATCATGAGCATAAATTCCGGCACATCAAAAAATTATTCGGAGTATATCCCAAAATGTCATTTGTATTGATTGGAGATAACAGTCAGCGCGATCCCGGGATTTATTACCGGATTGCGAGGGAGTATCCCGGACGCGTCAAAGCCATTTACATTCGCACGATTCGGAAACACAAAGAGAATGATGAAGCAAAAGAGTTGGCTCAACAGCTCAAAAGCTTAGGAGTGCCGATTGTTTTTGCGAAGGACACAGTGGAAGCAGCCAGCCACGCGGTTTCTGAAAAACTGATTCGAAAGGAAACGATGGAATATATTCGCAGAGATGCTGAAAATGACCGTAAACTATTTTAGTCTGATTATAACTTGTCCTCCGTTTTGCCGATGATTTCTTCGGTCTTTTCTTCCATCTTTTTGATCTTGTCAGACCGGTCCTTTTTTTCAATCCAACGCAAAAGTTTTTTTAAGGCCGGAACGGCGGGTGACAGCAAAAATGCACCGATCCCCAGAAAGGCATATCCCAGCGGGATGAAAGGTACAAACATGAAAATACCACCCAGGAAGAAGATCAACCCGCCAATGATGTACCGGAGATTCTCTTTTATTTTCTTTTTAAAATGACGGGAATTAGAAAAATGGTTTGGATGCGGTTTTTCTTTCATTGAGTTTGAATTTTTTTTTGAAACAAATCAATAAAAAATATGCCAGTTGTAATTTCTGCATGGTTGGCTGATATCAGGTCTGTTTTGGGCACGACGAGAAATTGCCGATGAAAAATAACTGAGGGGAAAAATACACAGTCCGTGGATTTTTTGAGAAATAACAGGAAAAAGAAAAGCCGGATTTTTGAAATCCGACTGTCTTTTTCAATTGGCGTTTTAACGGCTTTATTTGCTGGCCTGTGTTTCATTTAAACTTTCGGCTAAATCAACCAGGCGAATGAATTCGCCCCGATAGCCGTATTCATCTTTGCTTTTTGCTTTTTGTGCCATTTTCTTTACTTGTTCGTAAGTCAACTTGCCTTTATATTCTGATTTTCTCAGTAGCATTCCAAATCCGGCCACTGCTGCTGCAAATTGTAAATTATAAGAGACATCTTTCCATGTTGAAATTTTAGCAGGAACCACTTTTTCGTAAGGGAAACTCCTGTGGCCGTCAGGTAGTTTGAAACGCGTTTTAATCGTAACTAACTCATTGCTGTAATTCGAATTGATTTTCTGCTGTTTTTTCTGATATTTCAGTTCGTCGATTGAAGCGACCTCTTCTTTCGAACCGGCTGGAATAATTTCATAAAGTGCAGTAACCGTGTGTCCTATACCCATTTCTCCGGCATCTTTTTTATCGTTCTTAAAATCTTCGTCGTTCAATAGCCTGTTTTCGTAGCCAATCAAGCGATAAGCTTTTACGTGTTGCGGATTGAATTCCAATTGTAGTTTGACATCTTTCGCTGCCGTAAATAATGTCGCTCCAAATTCCTGAACAAATACTTTTCGAGCTTCTTGTAAATTATCAATGTAGGCGTAATTCCCGTTTCCTTTGTCGGCAATGGTTTCCATTTTGTCATCCTTGTAGTTACCCATCCCAAAGCCCAGTGCAGTCATAAATATTCCGGAATCACGTTCTTTTTCAACCAGGTGTTCCATTTCTGAAGTGCTGGAGACGCCGACATTAAAATCGCCATCGGTTGCCAGGATGATGCGGTTGTTACCTCCATCAATGAAATTTTCGCGGGCAATTTGGTAAGCCAGCCTAATACCTTCACCTCCTGCGGTGGAGCCGCCAGCATTCATTTGATTAATAGCAGATAAAATGACTTGCTTCTGATTTCCGGTTGTTGAAGGCAAAACAACTCCAGCTGCTCCGGCATAAACCACAATCGCCACATGATCTGTTGGGCGAAGTTCATTGACAAGCATTCGCATAGCTGATTTCACCAGTGGCAGTTTATTGGCTGATCGCATCGAGCCGGAAACATCCAGCAAAAACACAAGATTGGAGGGTGGCAAATGACTTTTATCAATCTCTTTGGCTTTTAGTCCTACTAATAGTAGTTGATGGTCTATGTTCCATGGACAAGTTGAGAAATCAGAGTTGATCGTGTATGGTTTGTCATCCGTTGGTGTTTTGTAATTGTAGTCAAAATAGTTAATCATCTCTTCAATTCGAACAGCATCAACAGGCGGCATTTGTCCGAGGTTTAGAAAACGACGTACATTGGAATACGAAGCTTTGTCGACATCGATCGAAAAGGTCGAATAGGGATGGCTGAAAACACCTCTGTATCCACTTTCATGCACAGTAGCATAATTTTCCGTGTTGAATTTATGTGGTGATCGATTGACGCTGGATACTCCACGAATCCGGGTGACACACGAAACTGATCCTAATAATACTTGTTTTTTTTGTATTATTGGATACCCCGTCACAACAACTTCTTGTAATTCAACACCATTATAAATTGTTGGGTGTTTAATTGCCTTCAATTTAATTGTTACATACTGACGATAATTGACCGGCTCGATCCGAGTACGGTAGTTAAGGGCTTCA
>DATFMO010000264.1:0-5751 GCA_035266925.1 Sunxiuqinia sp.
GATAAGTGTGCCAAAAGCAATTACGAGCGGGCCAAACCAATTGCAACAACCTAATATCAAACTACTTGAAACATGAAACAAGAGGGTTCTCACCCCTTTATTCAGGTTGTGGATTACCCATTTTCTGTAGATTTTTTCTACAATTACAATTTCCACTTAAAAAAAGTCATGGACATAAACCGACATCGACATAATCAACTAAATATCAATACACTAGAAAAATAAAGAAGTGAGATCAGACTATGCACTGACTGTTAGTGAATAAGTGTACGAATGGCAATGATACCAAGGAAGACTGCAGAAATTCCAAAAAATAAACTCAGGCCGACGTTGGCAAGCAGTTGAAAATAGTTACTCTCTGAAATCATCGACAAATTGTTATAGGCAAATGATGAGAAAGTTGTGAAACCGCCACAAAATCCGACTGCCATAAACATGCGAACCTCCGGAGTCAGCAGGTTTCCCCTGTCAGAAAGGGCGTATATAGCACCAATAATGAAGCTTCCGGCAACATTGGCCACAAACGTTCCCCATGGAAATGAACTGTGGAACATTCTTTCAACCATGATCTGAGTGAGGTAGCGGGCAATGCTTCCCAAAAATCCTCCGGCTCCTATAATAAATAAGGTTTTCAGCATTTTTCGTTTTATTATTTGGGGCGAAATGAATACCTTCCATGCAAAATTACAATTATAATCGACTTTTCGACATTGTAGAAAGATTTGTAGCTTCGCGCCATGAAAAAAGTAACGGTTTATTTACTCACTATTTGCCTTGTAACCGTATCAGGGATCGCACTTTCACAAGAAAAACATACTTTACAAGACGATGTCAATCTTTGGATCAACGATCCGGCATTGGAACACGCCAGCATCGGCATTTATATGCTTGACGCCGATCATGGGAAAGTGTTAGCCGAAACAAGTCCGCAACTCAGCCTGGTTCCGGGTTCAATCTTGAAATTGTTGACAACCTCCACAGCGCTCGACATGTTGGGAGCTGACTACCGTTTTAAAACCCGTGTAGCCTATTCTGGCGAAATCAGGAATGACACGCTCGTTGGCAATTTATACGTCATTGGAGGAGGTGATCCGGCATTGGGCTCGAAATATTTCAAAGATCACTATCTGAAAAACAATTTTTTAGATCAGTGGGTCAACGCCATCCAGCAACTTCACATTAAATACATTACAGGCAACCTGATCACCGATGCCACCATTTTCGAAGATCAACTAATTCCGAACACCTGGATTTGGGAAGACCTGGGAAACTATTACGGTGCAGGCGCCTGTGGATTATCGGTGTACGACGACATGTACAAAATCCATTTTTCTTCTCCACAAGAAGCCGGACAACCTACAAAAGTGGAATATACCAATCCATTTATTCCTGAGTTGAAATTGAACAACCAAGTAACGTCTTCAGATATTAATCGGGACGAAGCATACGTATTTGGTGCTCCTACAGAAAACACCCGCGTCATCCGGGGAACAATTCCCAAGGATCGAACGGACTATGTCGTGAAAGCATCCATTCCCAACCCTCCCTATTTGTTGGCCTGGCAACTGACAAGTCGGTTGCAGGATGCGAACATTTCAATGGCTGGAATGATCAAAAGTAGAAAGTACAAAGAAACGCTTCCGAAGCTTCACCCCATTACCAAAACAGTTTCTCCTCCATTAATTGATCTCATCCGGGTGACTAATCACGAAAGTGTTAACTTATTTGCGGAGCATTTACTGAAGTACCTTTCATTTTTAATGGACGGACAGGGATCGACCAAAGGAGGAATCAAAGTAGTGACCGACTTTTGGCAACAACGAGGCATTGATATGGATGGCTTGTTCATGGCTGACGGTAGCGGCTTGTCTCGTTTCAATTCTGTTACACCGAAAGAAATCGTTGAAGTACTCAACTACATGAAAAACAAAAGTCCTAATGGAAATGATTTTTTCAGTTCGCTGGCCTACGTGCCCAATGGAACACTTCATTATTTTAATCCAGTCAATTTCCCGGGAACAACACTTCGGGCAAAAAGTGGCAGCATGACCCGTGTGCGTTGCTTTGCCGGCCAATTGATCACCAAGCGTCATCAAACAATCCTCTTTTCAATTATGCTGAATAATTTCTCATGTAGTCAGCACAAAGCCATCAAATTGGCAGAAGAGCTTTTGGTTGATGCCTCCAACGACTAATTTCCCATGCCAAATGATCGTTAATATCGGATGATTGTCAGGGGTCCTTTTCAAAAAACGAGCAACAATTTTGTTATTTTTGCTGTTACGTTTAAGCAATTGAAACTTTTGTATGTTCGAAAAACAAATATATCTCGAAGGAGTTGACCCACTGGAATTTTACGGCGTCAACAACACCAAAATTGATCTGATAAAAGCCTTTTTCCCAAAACTAAAAATTGTCAGTCGTGGCAACCAGTTAATCATTCATGGAAATGAAAAAGAAAGTCGCGATTTTGAAAAGAAATTCGACCTGCTGCTCGACCACTATCACCAGTTCAATGTGTTGAGTGAGGACACGATCAGACAGGTTTTGAACAACGATTTGTCGCAACTGGAGGCAGGGATCGCCAGCACTTCAGATATTTTGTTGCATGGGAATAGTGGTAAACCCATCCGTGCACGAACTCCGAATCAACGATTGCTGGTTGAGAAAAGTAAAGAATCGGATTTGATTTTTGCCATTGGCCCCGCCGGAACCGGGAAAACCTACACAGCTATTGCATTAGCCGTTCGGGCATTGAAAAACCGGGAAATCAAACGCATTATTTTGAGCCGCCCTGCCGTGGAAGCTGGAGAACGTCTGGGTTTTTTACCCGGTGACTTGAAAGAGAAAATCGATCCTTATCTGCAGCCGTTGTACGATGCCTTGCAAGATATGATTCCGGCCAAAAAGCTGGAGGAGTTCATGAAAGATGGCATCATCCAAATTGCACCATTGGCATTTATGCGTGGTCGAACGCTCAGCGATGCCTTTGTCATTTTGGATGAAGCGCAGAATACCACGCTTAACCAACTAAAAATGTTCCTCACCAGAATGGGAATGAATGCCAAGTTCGTTATCACTGGTGATGAAACCCAGATTGACCTTCCATCAGCCAATCAATCAGGGCTGGTGCAAGCAAAACGAATTTTGAAGAACATCAAGGACATTTCCTTTGTTTACTTCAATGCTAAAGACATCGTACGCCATCGACTGGTTCGTGAAATCGTTAATGCCTACGATGAATTTCATCAAAAAGAATCGACGAAGAAACAAGAATCATCACAAGATAAAAATAACAAAAATGACAAAAGCATTAACTAAAACAGACTTTAACTTCCCAAAGCAAAAGAGTGTTTATCATGGTAAAGTCAGAGATGTTTATAACATTGATGATGAGTATTTAGTCATGGTCGTATCGGATCGGATTTCGGCATTCGATGTTATCTTGCCCGAAGGAATTCCTTACAAAGGACAAGTGCTGAACCAAATAGCTGCCAAGTTTTTGGATGCAACAGCAGATATTGTTCCGAATTGGAAAATTGCAACGCCCGATCCTAACGTAACTGTTGGGCACCATTGTGAGCCTTTTAAAGTTGAAATGGTGATTCGTGGATACCTGACCGGTCATGCCTGGCGTGAGTACCGCGATGGCAAACGCAGTCTTTGCGGCGTTCCACTGGCTGAAGGAATGATT
The DNA here is from genome assembly GCA_035266925.1 of Sunxiuqinia sp. Classification (GTDB taxonomy): domain Bacteria; phylum Bacteroidota; class Bacteroidia; order Bacteroidales; family Prolixibacteraceae; genus Sunxiuqinia. Next base: position 3,695 of record DATFMO010000264.1, read on the forward strand.
GAAAATCAAAAGTTTGACGAACCAATTCTGACTCCAACAACGAAAGAAGATGTTGGTCATGATGAAGACATTTCTCGTGAAGAAATCATTTCCCAAGGATTGGTTACCAAAGAAGATTACGAAGTGCTTGAAGACTATACCCGCAAATTATTCCAACGCGGAACGGAGATGGCTGCTGAAAAAGGATTGATTTTGGTTGATACCAAATATGAATTCGGTAAAAAAGACGGTAAAATTTATCTGATTGACGAAATCAACACGCCGGATTCAAGCCGTTACTTCTATGCTGAAGGTTATGAAGAACGTTTGGAAAATGGTGAAAAGCAGAAGCAGCTTTCCAAAGAATTTGTGCGTCAGTGGCTGATTGAAAATGGGTTCCAAGGTAAAGAAGGACAAGAAGTGCCCCAAATGGACGAAGCATTTGTAACTTCAGTAACCGATCGTTACATCGAGCTTTTTGAAAACATTACAGGCGACAAATTTACCAAATCCGATGTGAATGACATTAACAATCGCATTGAAGAAAATGTATTGAATTGGTTGAATAAATAGTCAACCATCAAACACCATTCGAATCCCGGGCTGATCAGTTCGGGATTTTTTATACCGGTATATAAAAGTAAAAGTCCGATCCTTTGCCCGGTTCCGATTTTACACCAATATCGCCTCCCATCAAATGAATAATCCGTTGCGAAATGGCCAGGCCCAGACCTGTTCCACCATAATTTTTATTGGCATGTTCGCGTGCCTGTATAAAACGTTTAAAAATATCCTGGATTTCTTCTGGCTGAATGCCAACACCGGAATCCTCCACATGAAAATGAAGCCATTTTCCTCGCTTGTATACCGATAACCTGATAAAGCCATGGTGAGTAAATTTCAGCGCATTACCAATTAAATTATTCAACACCTGTTTCAATCGAAACTTATCGGTTGATACACGAAACCCAATGGGCAAATTATTTTTTAACTCAAACCGAATATCTGAAACCTTCTGTTTGGTAAGCATTTCCCGATAATTCAATTCAATATCATTCAATAATTCTTCCAGCTCAAATTCTTCGCGATAAATCGTGAGTTGGTTCGATTCAATCTTTGAAATATCAATGATATCGTTGATCAATTTGAGCAATGTCTCCCCATTCCGATGCACCAATTCAATGTACTTCAATTTGTCTTTATCACTCTCTGCCGAATCATTAAGCAGGCTGGAAAATCCCAGGATAGCATTCATCGGTGTCCTGATTTCATGAGACATGTTGGCCAAAAAGGCTGTTTTCAAACGATCGGCCTCTTTCGCCTTTTTCTGTTCAAGTACCAACTTCTGAAACATTTTTTCACGCTCAGCAATCATTTCATTGGCCACTGCCCCCATACTTTTAAACTCAATAAAATACAGGTTGTCTAAGTCAATACTTTTATAACGTGCTTTGCTCTCCATAAAAAATCGTGAAAAATTCTGTAAATCAGCCGTATAATTTGAATGAAATCGATAAATAAAATAGGATTCAATCAATAAAACCAGGAGTAACAAAACGAATATAGCGACAAGATTTCGTATCAACCCATATTTCAGTCGCTCTTGCTGACCGGAAATCTCTTTCCATATTTCGTCCAGATAAAATCCGCCCCCAACAATCCATTCTGTTCCCGGATACAGTTTCACAAACGATAGCTTGGGAACCTTTTCAGTCTTGCCTATTTTGTTCCATTTGTAAGTAAAAAAACCTCCATCGGGTGAAGACAAAGCAGTTGCCAACTCCTTTTTAAAGACGTTTGTTTTATCCGAATCACTATTGTCCAGCAAGTTAAGATCACCATTATATGCTTCACCATCCATGACTACCGGATCCCCATCAATCTCATTAACAAAAACATAACCTCCATCTCTAAAATGATCTTTACTGATTTTATCTGCTACTTCCTTTTTGAATTCATCGTAATAATCTTCCATGTAGGTTTTGGAGCCGAAATACCAATTAAAGGGATGAAACTTTTTCACATAGACAACCTTATTCTTTGGCATACCGCCATCCTCTATCTGCTCACCATCGCCA
>DATFMO010000265.1:0-4486 GCA_035266925.1 Sunxiuqinia sp.
GGAAAGAACTGGTTGCATTTCTGAATCATTCCGGGCTGAAAACCGACCTGATTCAAGTCGATGATAGCTTGCCTACCAGTGAAGTGCTGGTTCATCTGGATGAAAAGAATAATGCCACCTATGAAATTTGTGAGCCGGTTGCCTGGGATAACCTGCAATTGACAGATTCATTGGTAAAACGAACCCAGGAAGCAGGATTGCTGATTTACGGGTCATTGGCTTCACGGCAGGAACAGACCAAAGAAACGCTGTCTTCGCTGTTGGAAAATGACGCGATCAGGTTGATCGACGTCAACCTGCGGAAACCATACGATAAGAAAGAGATTGTTGAGCCCTTGCTGGAGAAGTCGGATATCATCAAACTGAATGATGATGAATTGGCTGTTTTCGCCAGTTGGAACAACAAATCCGGAGTGGAAGAAAAAAAATTGGTCAAGTGGCTGGCTTCACACTATGGTGCCGGATTGATTTGCGTGACCAAAGGTGAACACGGTGCGTTACTGTTTGCCGAAGGTCAATTTTATGAGCATCCCGGATTTACAGTCAATACCGTAGATTCTGTGGGTGCTGGCGACGCTTTCCTTGCGGGTTTAATTGCAGCCCTTTTTGAAGATAAGCCTTATGATGAAGCACTTGCCTTTGCTTGCGGTACAGGCGCTTTTGTGGCCTCAAAAGCAGGAGCGACGCCGAAATACAACATGAGCAAAATTGAGCAGATACTTGCATCAAGATAACACGAGCCCAATACTGATTTGAAGGCTTGAATAGAAACTTTCTCAATGAATTCACTAACAATGAAAATCTACGAATAACCGACTTATGAAAGAAACGAACTCCACTTAACCTCTTAAAACGATTCAGACCGAAAATAGGAGATATATTTCCGGTCTGGGCGTCGGAATGATGCGATCGACATCATCCCTTTGGCTTTAAATAAAAGCCTTCGCAAAAAAGGCAATTATTCATTTTAAACTTGTCAAATTTATGAAAAAAAAGGAATGTGTCTCACTTTATGTGGACATTAAAAAAAACATGCGGATTATGAAAATAGCTGCAGTTCTTGTATTCATTTTTAGCATGCATGTGTATGCAAGCTCCAATGGTCAGTCTGGTGAGGTTTCTAAAACCACACAGACCAATCAGGAAAATACCGCTCAACAAGCAAAGAGTGTGACCGGGAAAGTGACCGATTCTTCTGGTGCTTCTTTACCAGGGGTTACGGTTGTGGTAAAAGGGACGACAAATGGAACCATTACTGATATTGATGGTAATTATCAACTTGCCAACGTACCTGCCAATTCGACTCTGGTCCTCTCTTTTGTGGGAATGAAATCTAAAGAAGTTGTTTTCACCGGACAAGCAGTGATTAACGTGACTTTGGCTGAAGAAACGATTGGCATTGGTGAAGTGGTGGCGGTTGGATATGGTATTCAACGTAAAGCAGACCTGACTGGAGCCATTGGAGTCGTTAAAATGAAATCTATTGAAAACGTTACTTTAAGCTCTGGAAATCCGATGCAAGCCCTTCAGGGACGTGTCCCCGGCCTTTACATTGAAAAAACTGGTTCGCCAACAGGAACGAACAGTCGGATTTTGATTCGCGGTGTTAATACACTTGGAGATAATAATCCGCTTTATATTATTGATGGAGTTCCTACTAAGAGACCGGAAGTATTTCAGGGCATTAGCCCCGGAGCTGTTGAATCTGTACAGGTGTTGAAAGATGCCTCAGCTTCATCGATTTACGGTTCACGGGCATCGAACGGTGTTGTTATCGTAACAACAAAAAACGGTTCAGATAAAGATGGAAAGGTACATGTTCAGTTTAATTCCAACTTTTCGGTTCAATCCGAAAAAGCAGAACGTTTTAAAATGCTCAATTCAGTTGATCGGGGTAAAGCACTTTGGCAAGCTTCGGTCAATGACCATGTGGATCCAGCCAGCGGCTACGGTGAAATTTACGGCTTTGACTGGAATGGTGACTTTAACAATCCGGTGTTGAATAGTGTAACCGTTAAGCCCTATGTTGGCGGAGATCAAACTGAACCAGCAGGGAATACCGATTGGCAGAAAGAATCTTACCAGCCAGGGTATGTGATCAATAATGATTTGACGGTTTCCGGTGGAACGGATAAATCTTCTGTTCTTATGAATGTTGGATACATTAAAAATACGGGGATGTTAAAATATACTAACTATGATCGGATTTCATCCCGTATCAATGCACAAACCAGTATGTTCGATCAAAAGCTGAAATTTGGAATGAACACACAGATGGTATCTTCAAACGAAACCTTGCAAACACCCGACCTGGGGAGCGCCCCAACCCCTGGATTGGCCATTACATTGGCACCAACGATTCCGGTTTACAAAACAACAGGCGAATTTGCAGGGCCATTAGGTTCAGGATATTCAGATCGTAATAACCCGGTTCATATGCAGTACATTAATCGTTGGGATAATACCAATCGGAGTTACTTGTTCGGGAATGTTTTTGCTCAGATTGAACCGGTGAAAGATTTGGTCTTTCGTTCCGTCGTTGGTCTTGATTACTCCATGGTGAAAACAAAAAATATTGAACCAAGTTTTACCGAAGGTTTTATTTCCAGAGCAGTTAATAGCCTCTCTATTTATTCCAGTAATTTTACGAGTGTAACCTGGTCTAATACATTAAATTATAAACTTGATGTTGGGCAAAGTAAGTTCGACTTCCTTTTGGGTGTTGAATCTGTTGGGGATGATTTTAGTGATGTTACTGCCTATAAAGAAGGCTTTTCCACTCAGACCAAGGATTTCTTTGTTTTGAGTGCGGGAACCAGCAACGGGAATAGCTTTGGAACCGGAACAAACAGTCGCCTTTTCTCTCAATTCGGGAAAGTCAATTATAACTTAGCAGACAAATATCTGGCTTCGTTCACTTTGCGTCGTGATGGTTCTTCCCGTTTTGGTAAGGACAACCGCTATGGTTTATTCCCCGCCGCAACATTTGGCTGGAGGCTGAGTGAAGAACCTTTTTTGAAAGGCAAGGAAGATCTTTCGAACCTGAAATTCCGGGTTGGTGTTGGACGTGTAGGTAACCAGGATGTTGGTGATTTTGCCAGTCTGGGCTTGTACGAACCTCGTTATGGGTCGACTGCCTCTCAAGTGGCTGGCATTGGGCATGTCGATTTCTTTGATCAGTATTGGAATGTTGGTTCTGCATATGACTTGAACGGAGCAAACACGGGGAACCTGCCATCGGGATTTGTTTCTGTACAAGCTGGCAACCCCGCATTGAAATGGGAAACTACCGATGAGTTAAACTTAGGTATTGATTTTGGGTTTTTCGATAGTAAATTGATCGGATCATTTGACTGGTACACTAGGCAAACAAGCGATATTTTAATTCGACCGCCTGTGGCATCTGCAGTGGGAGAAGGTCAATTGCAGTGGTTGAATGGTGCGACAAAGGCCAATCAAGGATGGGAGTTGACCCTGAATTACCGAAAAGTTGTGGATTCAAATTTAAACTATAGCATTACTGGAAGTGCCGGTCACTTCAAGGATAAAATTACCAAGTTGCCGGAAGAAGTGCGTACAGGTTATCCAGGCAATGTTGAGCAAACCATTATTGGCCATTCTGAATTGTCTATTTTTGGTTACGAAACCGATGGTATTTTCCAGAATCAGGCTGAGGTCGATGCCCATGCCACTCAGGTTGGTGCAGCGCCGGGGCGGATCCGTTACAAGGATTTGAACAACGACGGTACGATTGATGCCCTCGATCAGACATTCCTGGGAACAACACTTCCTGATTTGGAATACAGTTTGAATATTGAGATCAACTATAAAAACTTCGATTTGTCAATTTTCGGGTCGGGCGTTGCAGGCAGGACAGGATTTGACCCCTATACCTTTTATAACGATTTTATACGTGGTCGTGATAATGTTGGACCGGGTGTTTTTGATGCATGGACACCACAACACACCAATACTTCAATACCTTCGCTCACCCTATCTGACGGGAATAACGAAACAAGGACTTCCGATTATTTCAACGTGAATACATCCTATTTCAAACTGAGAAACCTGCAACTAGGGTATAATATTCCTGGATCGGTTTTGAAAGTTTCTGGTATTGAAAACCTTCGGGTCTATTTTATGGCTGAAAACTTGTTCTGGATGAAAAGTAAGGGTTTTGAAGGACCTGATCCGGAAAGGACCGATGTTAATGTGATCCCTGTTCCTAAGACCTTGTCGTTTGGTGTAAATGTATCCTTATAAGAAATTTTTAAAATGATAATCATGAAATTTAAAAATACATATCTAGTATTCATGTTGTTAGCGTTCTTTTTTACTTCGTGTAATGAATACCTGACAACAGAACCGCAGGGGGCAATCTCTGCCGGGGCACCAACTGCTGAAAGTGCCGATGGTTTGGTAACCGCAGCTTACGCCGGGGTCGGCAATGATGATATGATTGGCCCGATGTCAAGCATGTGGGTTT
>DATFMO010000266.1:0-2527 GCA_035266925.1 Sunxiuqinia sp.
CCGAACTGCCCAAAGCAGTTCACAATAAAAGACATATTATGAAACCAAATTTTTCCATGCCATTGCGGGGCATTGTTCCGCCACTGGTTACGCCGTTAACTGATAATGACACGTTGGATGCTGAGGGATTGGAGCGCTTGATCGAGCACGTCATTAATGGAGGTGTTCAGGCGGTTTTCTTGTTGGGAACAACAGGCGAGTTCGCCAGCCTCAGCTATAAAATCCGTGAAGAGCTGATCAAGCTCAGTTGTCAGTTCGTTAAAGGACGCGTACCTGTTTTGGTGGGCATTTCCGATTCAGCTTTTACAGAAAGCCTGAATTTGGCCAATAAAGCTGCGCAATATGGTGCCGACGCCGTTGTGATCACGCCTCCATATTATTTTGAGTCTGGTCAACCGGAGCTGCTCGAATACCTGAAGCGCATTATGCAGCACATGCCGCTGCCACTTTTCATTTACAATATGCCCGTGCATACAAAGGTGATGTTTGCCCCTGAAACGGTGAAAGCAGCCGCTGAAATCCCCGGTATCATTGGGATGAAAGACAGCTCGGCCAACCTGGCGTATTATAATAAGGTGCGTTACCTGTTGAAGGATCACCCTGATTTTACATTTATGGTTGGACCGGAAGAAATTACAGCCGAGTTTGTTTTGTTGGGCGGCCATGGTGGTGTGAATGGTGGCGCCAACATGTTCCCGAAATTGTATGTGGATTTGTACAATGCCGCTGCAGCCCGCGACTTTGAAAAAATTGAACCACTACAGCAAAAAGTCATGCAAATCAGTACGACAATTTATAACGTGGGACGTTTCGGTTCAAGCTATTTGAAGGGCCTGAAATGCGCACTGTCTGTCATGGGCATCTGCAACGATTTCATGGCTGAACCATTCCATCGATTCAACGACCCCGAACGCAAGCAGATTGAAAGAGCACTAGAAGCGCTGAATTATAAAGAACTGATGTAGCTGCAGGACTGTGAGATTGTAAGAAGGTGGGGACATAGAAAACAAAGGTTTATCCGGTCGATTCAGAGGTGTTTTAAAAAGAACTAAAGGTTCATCGACCGAAACACGAACACCTTTTTGATTGAGGATTAAAAAATAATCATTGTAAAATATTCAATATTGAATATCGAACAAGAAATAAGAAAGGATCGTCCCTGAGTGGGACAAACAATACTAGCCCCGGGTAAACGACCATCGTGAGTGGCACCCGGGGTAAATGAACGTTTGGATTATCCGGTCGATCAACTGTTGTTTGGAAAAGGGCTAAAGTTTCATCGACCGAAACGCAAAAACGATTGAAAGGAGATCAATTAAATAAAAACAAAGCGTTGGAATTAGTTGGCAGAAGCAGGCACTGCACTTGACATTAAAAACCGTTTCCGTTGTTCGAAACAGATCGCGTCCGGGATGACTCGTTTACTGTTAGTCAGAGTGCCAGCAGCTAGCCACCAATCGCTGTTTAAACCATCTAGCATCAATAAAAATAAAACCGACACATGAGTACCATCGACATCGTCATTTTTATCGCTTACCTTTTAGGAATTGTATTGTTTGGAAGTTCATTTTACAGGAAAAACAAATCTTCAGCTGCCTTTACGTTGGGAAATCAGAGCATTCCGTCGTGGGTGATCTCGCTTTCGATTTTTGCCACCTTTGTGAGTAGCATCAGCTATTTGGCATTGCCCGGACAAGCTTATCTGTCAAACTGGAATGCCTTTGCCTTTAGCTTGTCCATTCCGTTTGCGACGTACATGGCTGTGAAATTTTTCGTGCCGCTCTATCGTTCGGTGAACAGTCCTTCGGCGTATACTTATCTGGAAAAGCGGTTTGGCCCCTGGGCAAAAACGTATGTGTCGGTGATGTACTTGCTGACTCAGTTGATGCGTGCCGGAACCATCCTTTTTTTGCTGGCGTTATTGGTACATGCGCTGTTGAGCTGGGACATGGCGACAATTATTATTGTCACCGGCCTAAGTGTGACAATTTATTCTTTGCTGGGAGGGATTCAGGCCGTTGTGTGGACCGATGCGATTCAAGCCATTATTTTGATCGGCGGAGCTATCGTGTGCATCTTCACCATCATCTTTGGCATGCCGGAAGGAGCTGGACAAATATTCCGGATCGCTGCTGAAAATCATAAATTCAGTCTGGGAAGCTTTGGTGCCAGTCTCACGGATTCAACCTTTTGGGTGGTGCTTATTTACGGGCTGTTCATCAACTTGCAGAATTACGGAATTGATCAGAATTATATCCAACGGTATATGACTTCCAATTCAGAGAAGGAAGCTAAAAAATCAGCGATGTACGGAGGTCTGTTGTATGTGCCTGTTTCTGCCATGTTTCTGTTCATTGGAACGGCGCTTTTTGCATTTTACAAAGCCCATGTGGGGCTGCTGCCAGCAGATGTTCAAGCGGATCAAGTGTTTCCGCAGTTCATTGCTAACCAACTGCCTGTTGGATTGACTGGTTTCCTGATTGCCTCCGTTTTTGCAGCGGGAATGAGTACAATCTCCACCAGTATT
>DATFMO010000267.1:0-4691 GCA_035266925.1 Sunxiuqinia sp.
GATTCACTGCCTGTTAATTTGGATCACGGTCCAACGCCGGATTCGCCATCTTTCACAATCAAACGAATCCCGCTGTACATTGTTAGCGTTTCGGCCGGATCCAATGCTGAAAAAGCCAAACTCAGCTACGATGACAATGAAATGACGGATTGGTACAATGATGGTAATTTGTCCTCGGCTTGGATCGATTACGAATTGGAAAACGAATCGCCAGTCAGCCAGGTTGTTTTAAAACTGAATAAATTCCGCACCCAAAGTTATCCCCTCCGAATATTTGTTGACAATCAAAAAGTTTTTGAGGGCCAGACACCACGCAGTTTGGGTTATGTCACGTTGACATTCAAGCCAACCGTCGGGAAACATGTCAAAATTGAACTAATGGGTGACGCATCAAAAAAGGAAAATACCAGTGAAGAAGTCAACGGAAAATCGCTGGACGATGGTGTAAAACGAGCGGACAGTGGCAAAAAAGGGAGGTTGAGTATTATTGAGGCTGAGATTTATAAAAAACCAGATCATCAGAACTAACAAACAACTTTGGAAGCTACTAACCTAACGATAAGAGGGTTGTCCAAAAGAACAGCATTTGAGTAAAACTCAATCGGTAAACATTCTTTTGGGCAACCTTTTCGTTCAATATTGAAAATTGATTTCAAAGGAACGTCAACCTCCATCCCTTATTTTTGAGGGAAAAAATCGCGAACGAAAATGCCAGTCAATTAAAAATTGTAATTTTAGGCGTTTTCAACATGGAATAAAACCGACAAACCAGAACCACTGGAACGTGCCCCAAAATTTTTAGGGGATTGAAAATCAAACTTAAACGGTTTTAAATGAATTAAATTCAATACAATGAATAAGAAATACCAACTGATATCCATCCTGTTCGTAATTTTGAGTCTTTCGATGAACAGTTCGCTTTTGGCACAAAAACATCCGTCCGGGAAGTTGGCCGACAAGCCCCTCTATCGCGATCCTGTTTTTGACGGCGCTGCCGATCCGACCCTGATTTGGAATAAAAACAAGAAGAAATGGTTCATGTTCTACACAAACCGTCGGGCAAATGCAGATAGTTTAAAAGGAGTCACCTGGGTGCACGGAACACGTATTGGCATCGCAGAATCATCGGACGGCGGAGCTACCTGGTCCTACAAAGATACCGCCAACATCAACTATCGGCCGGACTCTGCCTACAGCTTCTGGGCCCCGGAAGTACTCGAATATCATGGTCTCTATCATATGTTCCTGACTTATGTTCCCGGTGTATTTAAAGACTGGAACCACCCCCGGTACATTATCCATTTGACCAGCATTGATCTGCTGAACTGGAATTATGTATCCACACTGCAACTGGCCTCAAACAAAGTCATTGATGCCTGCATCATTCGTATGCCCAATGGCAACTGGCGCATGTGGTACAATAACGAATTGGATGGTAAATCAATCTATTTTGCTGATAGTCCGGACTTGTTTCACTGGCACGATCGCGGAAAGGCTATTGCTGATCATCACGGAGAAGGGCCGGATGTCTTTCACTGGAAAGATAAGTACTGGATGGTTGTTGACCAATGGGCCGGACTAGGCGTCTATCAATCCACTGACCTTTTGCACTGGCTACCTCAACCGGTGCGTATTCTGGAACAACCCGGCACTGGCCCCGAAGATGGCACCAAAGGTGGACACCCGGATGTGATTGTCAATGGGGACCGCGCTTTTATTTTCTACTTCCTACACCCGGGACGAACACCGGACAATGAAAAAGTGGATAATACGGAAACACGCCGAAGTTTAATTCAGGTGGCTGAGTTGCACGAATCAGACGGCATTATTTCCTGCGATCGCGACGAACCAGTCTACATTAATCTACGAAAAAAATAAACTTATTCTGATTTGAAGAGTCAGAACGATTGAACATAGACAATCCTAAACCAATGATGATTAAACGAAAAACGATCATAGTTCTAACTTTTTTACTACTATTTTGTGGGTTACATACAATGGCGCAACGCCAAATGGAATACCTTGACCGGGGAGTCGTTGTTATGCGTACTTCTCCAGACTCAGTATACATTGGTTGGCGAATGCTTGGTACCGAACCCGATGACATTGCCTTCAACCTCTACCGGCAAACGAACAAACAGAAACCGGTAAAACTAAACCGAAAGCCTATTACACAAAGCACCAATTTTGTGGATGCAAGGGCCGATCTGACCAAAGACAATTCCTGGTTTGTAAAAGCCATATTGAAAGGCGAAGAACAACCAGCCAGTAAATCATATACTTTAAAAGCAAACTCGCCCATTAAACAATACCACAACATCCCGTTGAAAACACCCGACGGTTATTCGCCCAACGACGTTTCGGTCGGGGATTTGGATGGTGACGGCCAATACGAAATAATACTTCATCAAACCGGACGCAGCCGTGACAATTCACATATGGGACTGACTGATCCTCCAATTTTTCAGGCTTACAAAATGAATGGCAAACGATTGTGGCAAATCAACTTGGGAAAGAACATTCGTGATGGCGCTCATTATACCCAGTTCATGGTCTATGACCTGGACGGTGACGGCATTGCTGAGTTCGCCTGCAAAACAGCTGATGGTACTGTGGACGGCAAAGGACATGTCATTGGCGATTCCACGAAAGACTGGCGTAACCTGGATAAAAATAGTCCCCGGTACGGAAAAATACTTGATGGACCCGAATATTTCACCATTTTCAGTGGTAAAACCGGGGAAGCGCTGGCCACCACCGATTACATTCCCAATCGTTACCCAACCGATGGATGGAATGGGCATGGCGGCAATGGCGGAAGCGACGACACCGGCAACCGGGTGGATCGGTTTTTAGCTTGCGTTGCCTACCTCGACGGTGTGCATCCGAGCGTGGTCATGTGCCGCGGATACTATGGCCGAACGGTGCTGGCAGCCTGGGATTGGCGCCATGGGAAATTAACCACACGATGGGTATTTGATAGCAAAGATGGTGAAAACCCCTATTCCGGGCAAGGCAATCACAACCTGGCAGTGGCTGACGTGGACGGTGATGGAAAAGATGAAATTGTATACGGCTCCATGGTTGTCGATGATGACGGCAAAGGGTTGTTCTCCACAGGATACCGGCATGGCGACGCCATTCATGTGGGCGATCTTGACTTGAATCATCCGGGGCTCGAAGTTTTTGGCATCCACGAGATTGAACGAAACACCACTGGCCCGGGAGTAGCCGTTTACGCTGCAAAAACCGGGAAAACCCTTTTCAAAAGTGCGATGAATCATGATGTGGGGCGTGGAGTTGCCGGCGATATCGATCCCGACAACCCGGGTGCGGAAATGTGGTGGTCAGGTTCGAATGGCTTGTATTCCATGGCCGGCAAACGACTAGGTGACGCGCCACGATCTACCAACTTCCTGATTTGGTGGGATGGTGATTTAAGCCGGGAATTACTCGACCGTAACCACATTGACAAATATGGCAAAGGACGAATTTTCACCGCTGAAGGTTGTTGGTCCAACAACGGATCAAAAGCAACACCAGCACTAAGTGCTGATCTTTTCGGGGATTGGCGTGAAGAAGTGATTTTCCGGACATCCGATAATCAAAACCTGCGGATTTACACGACCACCATCTCAACGAAACATCGAATTTATACCTTGATGCATGACCCGCAATACCGACTGGCCATTGCGACCCAGAATGTGGGTTACAACCAGCCTCCCCACACCAGCTTTTTTCTGGGTACAGGCATGAAAAAAGCACCAAAACCAAACATTGTATTGGTGAAACACAATGCAACCAATTGAAAAAATGAATCTTCCCATTTTATCTAACATGCTTTTTTAGCCTATATTTGCTGAACCATGGAGCGGGAAGAAAAATTGCTATTCTCAAAAATTAAGGAGGGGGACGAAGAAGCTTTCAACAAAGCTTTCGATCTCTACTATAATCGACTTTGCTTTTTCACAAATAATCTCATACACGATTTCGATTTATCCCGTTCACATGTTCAGCAGGTTTTTGTCGATTTATGGATCAAACGCGATCAGCTATCTATCGAGTTCTCCCTCAAATCCTTTCTTTTTCAATCTGCCAGAAATAAAGCGCTCGACCATTTGAAACATCGAAAAGTAGAAGCGAATTTTGTTTCGTCAACCAAACAGTATGCTGAAGAGCCCAGCTTCAATGATCAGCTGGAAGAAGCTGAACTCAATGATAAAATCAGTACTGCGATCCAGAACCTTCCGCCTAAATGTCGTGAGATTTTTAAGTTATGCCGCTTCGAGGAATTGAAATATGCCGAGATTGCTGAGCGGTTAAACATCTCCGTAAAAACTGTTGAGATGCAAATGAGCATCGCCCTCAAAAAACTGCGTAAACAATTAAGTGAAGCTGAAGCCATCAATTTGACCGTTTTCATTCTTTCAAAAAAAAATTAATCTTCTTTACAGGGTAAATTTCAGTCAAGTCGTCTCAGTATTAAATGGACGACGAGGATGACCGACAGATACGAGAAAATAGAACTTCTGATTGTCAAAAAGCTGAGCGGCGAAGCATCAGATAACGAAATCAAGCAACTGAATAATTGGTTGGAAGAATCAGCGAGAAACCGCAAATTATACGAGGAAAGCCAACGCATTTGGCAAAAAAGCAATCATTATATCAGTAACGAACAAAAAACAAATGAT
>DATFMO010000268.1:0-3385 GCA_035266925.1 Sunxiuqinia sp.
GGGTTTATGGTAGTGTACGCTCCGACGATGCCTACAAAGGTGGTGGTGGGGTTTCGGATGTTCCCGATATCAATTTCTATGAACAATATAACCTGACTCAACCGGATCAGGCCTGGATGGCTCCCTACACCTGGGAAAACTTTTATAGCGCCATTTCAAGAGCCAATTCTGCATTGCGTGCTCTAAATCAACTGACAGACGATGAATATAGCCTGCGGAAAACCCGGATGGCTGAAGCTCGCTTTTTGCGTGGCCATTCACATTTCGTGCTCAAAGTTCTGTTCAAACATATTCCTTACATTGATGAGACCCTTTCGAACGAAGAAATACTGAAAACTTCCAACACCGAGTTTACCAGTGATGAACTTTGGGATAAAATTGCCGATGACTTTCAATATGCGTTGGACAATTTGCCTGAAACACAACCGCAGGTCGGCAGGATAAATAAGTATGCAGCTGCCGCTTATTTGGCTAAGGTCAGACTTTATCAGGCTTATGAACAGGATGAAAACAACCAGGTGGTCAATATCAACCAATCGCGCCTGCAGGAAGTTGTTGATCTGACGCAAATGGTGATCAATTCCGGGCAATACAGTTTGGAACCCGACTTTGCTAACAACTTTTTAGATGGTCATGATAATGGACCTGAATCCATTTTCGCGATTCAATTTTCCATTAGTGATGGTACTTCAGGTGGAGGTCGACTGAGTTATGTGACTGGTCTGAATTATCCACATGGAGCTCCTCAATATGGTTGTTGCGGTTTTCATGCTCCCAGCCAGAACCTGGTGGATGCTTTTGCTACCAGCGAAAATGGGTTGCCAAAGTTCGATACCTTCAACGATGTTGAACTAAGTGCTAGTGATATTACGCCAGATGGGCAGACCATGGATCCACGCATCGATCATACCGTTGGGATTGATGGCCATCCTTATAAATATCGCAACGACCCGGATTATATTTTCAGCAATAGCTGGGTTCGCGATCCCGGTGTATACGGCTTCTTTCAAAGCATGAAAGAACAGCAGGCTGCTGACTGTTCCTGCTTTAAAAAGAATGGGCCATTTATCGGAACATCGAAAAACATCGATATTATTCGTTATGACGATGTGTTATTGATGCAAGCTGAGGCATACATTGAACTCGGTCAGCAAGATAAAGCCATGCCATTAATTAACCAGATTCGTGAGCGTGCAGCTAATAGTACTGGTCGAACACGCTTTGCTGATGGCTCAGCTCCAACGAACTACCTGGTCGAACCTTACGATGGGGAAAATTTGCCATGGACCCAGGAAAACGCACGCAAAGCCTTGCGCTGGGAACGTCGTTTGGAATTTGCTTGCGAAAGCCCACGTTTCTTCGATTTGGTGCGCTGGGGAATTGCCGAACCGACATTGAATGCCTATTTGGCCAAAGAGAAGACCAGAAGGGATTTTCTGAGCGGTGCCCATTTCACTGCGGGACGTGATGAATATTATCCAATTCCACAACGTGAGATCGATTTTACAAAAGGATTGTATACACAAAATGTTGGCTATTAATCTTTAAATTTAATTCATGGAGTGCCTTTAAAGGCACTCCATGAATTAAATCGTATTAACGAACCAAAAACTATGAATAAATCGGTTGTTGTCTTGTTGTTTTTGTTCCTATTGGCAGGTTGTAAAAGCAGAACGAAATCTGATTCTTTTCAACCTGAATTGCATTTTAAATTGAAAAAGTCTGCGTTGAAAGCGCCCTCCGATTTGCTTTTTTACGATGGGCAGTATCACCTGTTTTTTCAATATGCAGCTGATTCAGCTAAAACTAAAATTCATTGGGGGCAGGCAAGTAGCGGCGATTTGATTCATTGGAAGCGATTACCCTTGAGGGTTCATGGCGATTCCAATAGTAATATCGGGGAAGGAAGTGTTGTTATGGATTGGAATAACACGTCCGGCCTCGGGAATGAAAATCCTCCTATGATCACCATTTATCCATCTCATGATGAAAAAGAAAGCGGATTGGATGATAAATCTTTGGCAATTGCATACAGTACCGACAAAGGTTCGACATGGGAGATAGATTCAGGGAAATCGATTCATCTCGAACATTGCATCTATCCTCCACACGACCCTAAAATTTTCTGGCATGAGGAAACGCAACGTTGGATCATGGCTGTGCTAACCGGGTATGAAATCCGGTTCTATTCCTCTTCAGACCTATTAAACTGGGAGTATGAAAATGTATTTGGCGAAAGTATTTACGTCAAGAAGGGCGAGTGGACGCATTTGGACTTCTTCCCACTTCAAGTTAAAAATGCCAACGAAACCAAATGGGCACTGTTAATAAGTGGAGATACTGGCTCACCGAATGATGGTAGCGGAACCCAATATTTTGTAGGCGATTTTGATGGTTATACTTTCAAAACCCCTTGGGACAAGCCCCGTTGGCTGGATAATGGCAGCGACAATTTTGCGGGCGTCGTATTGTCCGACTATGCTGAATCTGACCAACCCGCTTATTATTTGGGCTGGATCACCAATTCGCGCTACAACAATCCAAACGAATTTGTTAAAGGACCAAATACATACACATTGCCGAGAAACCTGAGCCTTTATAAAGAAGCAAACGATTACGCGGTTGTTTCAAAACCCATAAAAGCCGTTGAAACCTTACAGGAAAATAGCAAGCAGATTAAAGGAACTGAGTTTTCGGGTGAATTGAAATTTACACAGAAAATGAATTTTCCGATGGAGATCAATTTGACTTTTGACATGAATAACCGTCTGTATCTTGATCAAGCAGAAGTTTTTGGTGTTGATCTGACATCGGAGGTTGGGGATGTGTTGAGCATTGGCTACCATTCGAAAAGGCGTTACGTATTTATTCGAGAAATGAAAGATGGGGAGTCGCGTGAAGAAGCTTGGAACGATTTTCAGTTTGCACCTTATATTGTGACTCAACCTGAGTTGAACCTTCGGGTTTTTATCGATCATTACTCTGTTGAGCTGTTTGCCAACGATGGAATGGCCAGCCTGACCCGAAAATATTTTGTATCTAAGAAATGGAGCAAAATAGCCTTGTTCACGCAGGATGGAAAAATCACCTTGAAAGAAGGTCGTATTTCAGAATTGAAAAGTATTTGGTAAACTGAGGAAGAGAGTGGGAGAGTGTGAAATTGAGAAAAGGAGATTACTAGGTTAGCGGTTTTCCAGTTGGTATTGACTAATTACAAATGACCAATTATCTAATGACGAATTAAACAACTTAAACATGAAAAAGCAAAATGCATTTGTTCTATTGGCAGGCCTGCTCTTCGTCTTTTTTGCTTGCAATTCAAAAACGGAAACTAAAAAGGAAATGGCATCGGATCAGACTAACTATTATCAGGAACAATACCGGC
>DATFMO010000269.1:0-2586 GCA_035266925.1 Sunxiuqinia sp.
CTTTTGGCGAAGAGGTGATTGTTGACAATGCCGAGCAGGCATTGAATATTGCCACTGAGCGTACCAATTCAAACATTAAAGAATACACCGCCGGGCCGGTTTTTATGGGGCAGGATCAAAAAGGCGCCCACCAGTGGATCATCGAGTTTGAGCGGCCTCCAAAAGATATGGAGTATTTTATGGACGTACTCGATGATGCTTTGAAAACCCTCAATTCCGACTACGAAGCCAAACGACATAAAAACCTGACACTTGAAAAGCCGCACTTGGTGGTGGCAAAAGACGGTCTTTTTTATGAATGGATGAAGCAACGAGGAAAAGTGGGTGGACAAAACAAAATTCCAAGGTTGTCAAATGACCGGAAATATTTGGATGACCTTTTAGAGCTCCAAAAAAGATTGTAATTTATAGCACGCTTTTTCGGAAGCTCCATTAAATTTGTAAATCAAAATTGAAAAAAGAATAATCATGCACATCGCACTTGCAGGAAACATTGGTGCCGGGAAGACCACCCTGACTGAACTTTTAGCAAAACATTATGGTTGGAGACCTCATTACGAGGATGTTGATGAAAATCCGTATTTAAATGATTTTTACGAAGACATGCAACGGTGGTCATTCAACCTGCAGATTTACTTTCTGAACAGCCGTTTCAGCCAGGTACTGGATATCCAGCAATCCGGGGACACCGTGATTCAAGACCGCACCATTTATGAAGATGCGGAGATTTTTGCTCCTAACCTGCATTCCATGGGCTTGATGACAACCCGCGATTACAACAACTACACGACCCTTTTTCAATTGATGAGCAAGCTGGTGAAAGCACCGGATTTGATGATATACCTGCGAGCCAGCGTTCCCACATTGGTCAATCAAATTCAGCAACGCGGCCGTGACTACGAAAACTCCATTCGCCTGGACTATCTGAAACAATTGAACGAACGCTACGAAGCATGGATCAATCGGTACAATGATGGTAAACTACTGATTATCAATGTAGATAAAATTGATATCACCCACAATCCGGAAGATTTGAGTAATGTCATTGATAAAATTGACGCTCAAATTCACGGGTTGTTTTAAAAACCCAAAAAACAATAGTTGGTACTTGAGTCTAAAAGTTCCATGAGAAACCATGGGGTTTGAATACAATTGAAAGCAATAGAAGACAATCGGAGACAATTGTTTTCGACTGTTTCCTTGTTGTTTTCAACCGTTTTCTGTTTACTCAAGCACTTTTCAAACCTTTTGCTATTTCAAGGATGTCAGGCCAATCTTCATCGGGAATTTTGGCTCCGAGCACCTGGATCACTTTGCTGGCCAGCAACGATCCCAGTTTCCCGCAGTTTTCCAGGCTGAAATTATTGGCCAGTCCATATAAAAAGCCGGATGCATAAACATCACCCGCTCCTGTTGTATCAATGCTGACCACTTGTGGCGTAGAAACTTTAACAAATTGATCACCAGCCTGGATAAGTGATCCGTCTTTACCAATTTTCACCACCGCAATTTCACATTGTTGGCCAAGCACTTTCAAAGCTTCTTCCGGTTCCAATCCGGTATAAGCTTTGGCCTCTTCTTCATTGGCAAAAACCAGGTCAACATACTCGTTAATCAATTTTTTCAGGAATTTGAGATTCGCCTCAACTACATTGAAACTGGCCATATCCAGCGATATTTTCAGTCCTTCGGCTTTCGCCAGTTTTAAAATTCCCTCAATCAAATCATGATTGAACACCAGGTATCCTTCGATGTGCAGGTAATCGTATTTTGAAAATAAGTCAGGCGAGAGGTCATCGACCTTCAACTCACTGGCAGCACCAAGATACGTTCCAAAAGTCCGCTCCGAATCCGGCGTGATGAGTGTTGCCGCTTTTCCGGTTGGGATATCATTGTAAAATAAGTGTGGTGTGATGTTCGACTTTTCAAATTCTGTTTTGAAAAACTGGCCCATATTGTCATCACAAATTTTACCAATGAAACCTGTTGTGCCTTTCAATCGGGCAATTCCACGAACCGTGTTGGCTGCAGATCCACCGGTTTCAATCGAGCGATCCTGCCCTTCCGAGGCATCTAGAATTTTTTGAGACAGTTGGGCATCCACCAATGTCATGCTCCCTTTCGCCAATTGAAAGGTCTCCAACAGTTGTTCATCTTTTAACTGAATAAGAATATCGACCAAAGCACTGCCAATGCCGGCAATTGATTTTTGAGTTGTTGAATTTTTCATAGTTGGCAAAAATAAGAAAAAAGCCGATTCATCGATTTTGAACCCGTTCGATATTCGTTTGATGCTCTTACCATTTTGGGGTTGACAAGTTTTCCTTGATTCGCAATTGGAAATATTCGTAAATTGAACCATCAAATTGTGTTTTATCGGCTTTAGACGGAACTAACATGAAATACTATCACGAGCAATATGAAACGTGCAGGAGTGAATTTCGGAAAGCTACCGGGCAACTGAAAGATAAATATAACGCTGTTCAAACAAGAAAAATAATAGTGCCCAGTCAAACCGATTCGGACCTGACTGTTGACTGGTGCTACCTCCCCGCTCAGAAACGAACCGAAAAATTATTGACCTTA
>DATFMO010000270.1:0-4096 GCA_035266925.1 Sunxiuqinia sp.
ATTGCTATCATCTTGGGCAAAAAAGAAGATGCTGACCGGTATGCGGCACTCATGCCAAAAATCAGGGCGGCTTTTCAAAAAGAATTCATGACGCAGACAGGCCGGTTGACCTCAAACACTCAGACAGCCTACGTTTTGGCATTGTCATTTGGTTTGTTGCCAGATGAGATGGTTCCGGTTGCCGCTAAACGCCTGGCGGACGACATCAACTATTTTGGGCACCTGACGACCGGATTTTTGGGAACACCTCTGATTTGTCAGGCACTTACAGATAACGGTTATCCTGAGATTGCCTACAAATTGTTATTTAATAAACGGTATCCTTCCTGGTTGTACCCTGTAACGATGGGAGCAACAACAATCTGGGAACGTTGGGATGGCATCAAGCCAGATGGAACTTTTCAGGATGTCGGCATGAACTCATTCAACCACTATGCTTATGGTGCGGTGGGGGATTGGTTGTATTCCAGCGTGGCCGGGATACAGATCGATCCCGAAAAACCGGGCTACAAGCAAATCATCATCAAACCACATCTCACAGAGCAGTTGGATGTTGTAAAGGCACAATTCCATTCCATGTTTGGCCAAATATTTGTACAATGGAAACAGGATGAAAAGAGTTTGAAATTTGAACTGAAAATTCCCCCAAATACCACAGCTCGTTTTTATGTTCCTTGTGGTGATGCTTCATTGATTTCAGAAGGTGGAAGGTCGATAGTCGATAGTAAAGATATCAAACAACTAGGAACAGAAGACAATCGGGTAATGTTGGAAATTGGCTCCGGGAAATACGCTATTGAGGTGATGAAAGAGAAATAATGAAATAAGGTTGGGTTTGTGCCAAGATGTTTTCTGAATAGGGGCCAGATGGCGGAGGCATCAAATGTTTGTATAAGAAGTTGATGATGTTTTAGGTTCGACCCGGTCGGGATCGCTTGTTTGCAATTAAAATATTTCTATAAACATGAAAACCCGCTGGGTTTACTGAAATTAGAATTCATTGCTTAAATGCCTATTTCAGTTAATTTGTCATTTAGAAGGTCAGTTTCAGAAAAATCCTGGTTTCATTCAATAATGGAACAAAATTGTCATTAAAACAAAAATAACATGAAAATAAAAAATATCGTTCAAGCAATATTTGTCATGGCTCTGGCAACTGTTTCAATAGGAAGTCAGGCGCAGGAAAGCGGCTTGGTGAATACTTCGGCCAGCCCCTATGCAAAATTACATCCGGTTGGAATGACCGATGTCACCTGGACCAATGGCTTTTGGGCTGATCGTTTTTCGGTGTGCGAAAACAGCATGGTGCCACATATGTTGGGCTGTTATATGAATGATACGATTGGACATGGATTTGCCAACTTTGAGATAGCGGCCGGTTTGGAAAAAGGTACGCATGCGGGGCCTCCATTTAACGATGGTGATTTTTACAAGATGCTGGAGGCAGCCATTGTTGTTTATTCGCAAAGCAAGGATGAAAAGCTGGGGGCGGAAATTGATTCCATTATTGCTGTCATTGGAAAATCACAGCGCCCGGATGGCTACATTCACACACCCGTGGAAATAGAACAGTTAAATAACCATTCAATAAAGAATGAATTTGACCAGCCGCTCGATTTTGAGACCTACAACATGGGGCACCTGATGACAGCCGCTTGTGTGCATTACCGAACAACAGGCAAAAAAACATTGCTGAATATTGCGATCAAGGCAACCGACTTTTTATACAAATATTATAAAGAACACCCGCAGGCATTGGCTGATAACGCCATCTGCCCATCACACTATATGGGTGTGACTGAAATGTACCGGACGACGCATGATCCGCGTTACCTGGAACTGGCGAAAGGCTTGATCGACATCCGCAGTCGGGTGACACACGGCACCGACCATAACCAGGATCGAATTCCATTCCGCCAGCAAACCAAAGCTGTTGGACATGCCGTTCGCGCCAATTACTTGTATGCCGGAGCCGCTGATGTCTATACCGAAACCGGCGATCAATCGTTGATGAAAGCACTCGATGCCATTTGGGACGATGTGACCCAACGGAAATTATACATTACTGGAGCTTGTGGCGCCATTTACGATGGCGTTTCGCCCAATGGAACAACCTATGATCCTTCCGTTATTCAACAGGTTCATCAAGCTTATGGGCAGGCCTACCAATTGCCCAACCTTCATGCCTACAATGAATCGTGCGCCAATGTGGGCAACATTTTGTGGAACTGGCGCATGTTTTTGGCGACTGGCCAGGCTAAATATGCCGATGTGATGGAAGAAGTCATGTACAACAGTCTGCTGTCAGGAGTGAGCCTCGATGGCAAGCGCTATTTCTACACGAATCCGTTGGCAGTGTCCAAGGATCTGCCCTATAATTTACGTTGGTCAAAGGATCGTGAGCCTTATATTTGGTTAAGCAACTGTTGCCCACCCAATGTGATCCGCACGGTGGCAGAAATTGACGATTACGTGTACAGCCTTTCACCAAATGGCTTGTGGGTGAATTTATACGGTGGGAACAAATTGCAAACGGTGTTGGATGATCGTTCCAAAATCGACATGGAGCAGGTGACCGATTACCCGTGGAGTGGTCGTGTGAAACTGATGATTCATCAGGCGCCTAAAAAAGATTATGCCTTGCATTTGCGGGTTCCCGGGTGGAGCCATGGCGGAACAATTTCGGTGAATGGCAATCAGGTTGCCAGTGCGTTGAATCCCGGAACGTATTATACACTGCAGCGTGAATGGAAAAAAGGCGATGAAGTGGAAATTAATTTTCCGATGGAAGTAGATCTGGTGGAAGCCAATCCGTTGGTTGAATCAATCCGAAACCAGGTGGCCGTGCGACGCGGGCCTGTTGTGTATTGTGTTGAGTCGGCCGATTTGCCAGACAGCGTTGGAATATACAACGTGGCCTTTTCAGCCCAAAATAATCTGAAACCGATTGAAACGACCATTGACGGCGCCAAAATAATGGCCTTGAAAGGCGACGCATTTTACATTGATAAAAAAGACTGGGGAAATAAATTGTACAGAACCGTTTCATCAAGTCCACTTCAGAAGGTTCCTGTCAAGCTTATTCCTTATTACGCGTGGGACAACCGGGGCAAAGATGACATGAGTGTATGGATTTCACAGCGATAAAGAAACAGATGGAGCATGCGAGCAATACAATAGAGCGTTTAAGAAATGGTGAGAAAGCTGTTTTTAAACAAATCTATCACAGCTATTATAGGCTGTTGTATAACCTTGGCATGCAATATCTCGAAGATGAAAATGAGACCCGGGAAATTGTTCAGAACGTCTATTTAAAACTTTGGGAGGTTTGGGAAGGGTTGAATGACCAGTCCAATATTCGAAACTTCTTATTCACGTTAGTGAAAAATAATTGTTTAAACCACTTGAAAAGAAGGCAATTAGTTTTGGCTCATAATGAGAAAATCCGCCAAAGGGAATTGGATTACCAATATGAATTGTTGCAGCGATTGTCCTTTGATTATATGGAGTTTAAGGCGGAATAACCCACCCTTTTACTTTCCAGGGCTTAAGTTCGTTTTTTTTTAAACCTGGCCTACTGTTACGTGCGATATGTAATCAATATATTTCAGCTCAACCATCTTATCAGCCAAAAGTCTTAGCGACCATTTTGCAAAACCATCGGGTGGCTCGCTGCAACAAAGTGATACCAATTTCGCTTCAATATCCCCATCGACCTTTTAGGTGTAACCCAACCTGCCCCTCGTTTGAGCGTAGCGGTAACGAGGGGTTCGCTGTTTTGAGTTTGTAACTCATTTCACAATGTTGTTTGAACATCTACAAATCCTTTTTCCCCGGCATAATCCCTTGCCGAACTATAAAGATAATCTTCCGCCCGGGAAACAATCATTGCCCGGACCGGATTTTCATGGGTATAATTAATCCGCTGTTCAATTAATTCTGTGTTATCCAATAAAATGGCATGGTTTGTTTCCTGCCAAAATTTGTATTTTGTAATCCGGTTATCAAATTTACCTGCATACCTGAAACGATATAACATCCATTCTTTTCGGCTTTCCGACTCTTTTTCAATCATCTTCAAAATTGTCTTTGAAGT
>DATFMO010000271.1:0-4339 GCA_035266925.1 Sunxiuqinia sp.
GCAAAATCCTGTTTCAACACGTTCAACAAATTGCGAGTGTTTCGAACGGCTTCAAAATCCTGGTGATAATGGCCGTACGTTTCGTACAGGGCGGCACACAAAGCTCCCGAGCTACCGACACCATATTGCAAGGGAATGTCGGACTCAAAATACAATCCCTTTTTTAAGTCGCTCCTCATCTCGTCCAGATCGAGCGGAAATTTCATGCGATCGTTTAAATTGTGGTGGTCAAAAAAGGAAATAAAGCGTTCAATCTCCAGTTGGCTGATTCGGATACTCTCCGATTGATTTCCGTCAGAAAACTCCAGACTGCCACTGAAACGGGGAAATGGTATGGCCAGTGCCTTTGCTCCAAACATCAAACCGTATTCCCCAAACAGTAATAGTTTTGCGTTAAACTTTTTCATGGCTACAACTTTATTGGCCCATCACCAATGCGGTCATCCAACCATTTGCCATCCTCCAACAAATCCATCAACTCGGTTTCAATAAACGCATGAACTTTGCTTTTATCGTAACCAAAATACAGCAAATGAATATTGGGTCCCGCGTCAATTGTAAAACCGACAGCCAAGCCGGTTTGTTGCCGGAATGCCTGTATTTTTTTTACGACTTTCAGGCTGTTTGGATGCAATAACAGATAGGAAGGATCGGAGGTCATCATCATCGCATGAAGGCTGAGCGCTTCCCGTTCCACCAATTCGAAAAAACGAGTATGATCGCCGGCTTTCATGGCCTTAATCAGCTCCTGCAAATCCATGCTGGCCTGCGCAATTCGCGCATCTTTAAAAGGGTGACTGTTCATCAAGTTGTGCCCGGCAGAACTGGACACTTGTTTCGTTCCCGAATCGACCATTAGCACAGCATCATGAAACAAATAATAATCAGAGTGAAACTGCTCATCCACGGCAATGGCATTGCAATCGGTCGAATTTGGGAAACCATTCATGCGTCCCCACAAGGCAAAACCCGGGTAAATGGACCGGCAGGCACTGCCACTTCCCATGCGTGCCCAGCGTGATGCTTTTTGCAGAAATTGAGTTTCCGTGAATTGTCGGCTCAACACCTGTTGTTTAATGTCATTCAAACATAAGGCAAGTGCTCCAAAAGCGGAGGCAGAGGAAGCAATTCCGGCAGAATGTGGAAAGGTATTGCTGCTTTCAATGTTGAATGAAAAATTGTTCAGCCAATTGTGCTCAATCGACATCGTGGATAAGTAATTTTCAATCCGTTTCACGAATGGTGAAGGCTGGCCTTCAAACAAAAATTCCACCGTGCGTTTTGGAGCAGTCTGCAACTCAACAGTGGTTGTGGTACGCGCTTTTTTCAAGCTGAAACTCAACGACGGGTTCATGGGCAATTGGGCAGGCTTTTTCCCCCAGTATTTCACCATTGCAATATTTGACGGGCATTCCCACGATGCTCGATACTCACTTTTCTTCATCCTAATATGTTATCAACGATTATTCAAGATCAAATCCTTCCAGGGGAATACAACCTGAAGTCCTTTTTCTTTAAAGTATTGAAGGATTGAAGCACGATCTTTGTTCGCGGCTGCCAGGTAAAAATCTCCGCCCCAGGCACCCAGCGACTTCATTTTTCCGGGAAAATCCGGAAAATATTTTTGTTGAATCGGTTCTGTACCAAGTAACTCACCAACCAAGGTTTCGTGTTTTTCCAGCAAAATTTGAAACTCGTCCAACGATTTAGCTCCAGCAATCTGGTCAGTCAAACGATTCACTTTTTCAAGTTGAAGGTCAGAAACTGTTGTATCGCTTAAAAACCTGCGCACTTCGCTGTGGGTACTTTTTTTCGACCCTGAATACACAAAATACAATTGGTCAATAAACGAATAGTCTAGTTGAATGTCTTTTGCCCGCTCTTTTCGACAGTATAAAACAGGACCATCGGCGGCCGCACAGGCAATGTCAAAACCTGAGCCATGAAATAACCGCTCGTTCAACTCGTACGGATCCACCCCACTCCAGCTCGCCAGGTTGGCAATCATCGTACTGCTGCTTCCAAAACCCCATTCGCTGTGAAAATCAATGGTTGTGTGAATATCCAGTCCGTTTTCAAATCGAAATTCCGAATTCATCTCACGGATGGTTTTCAATACGTTTTGAAGCGTGATGGCTTTTTCGTGATTAGAGCTTGAACGAATTTCAAGTTCGGGCAGCTGGAACTCACCGAAAAACCAACATCCCTCAGGTGAAAAGGCCTGCCAACTGAGCACATCATGTTGATCGCTTTCCAGCACCTCCATTTGTTGCCCGTATTTCAGTGGCAGCGCAATGGCATTGGCTCCGTGCAACACCAAGTATTCAGCCGTCAGCAACAATTTCCCATGCGCCCGGTATGTTTTCTTAATTTCCGGCATTTTCTTTCAGGTATTTTTCGACTTCAGACCAGGAAACTTCCCGGTCTTGAAAATAAAGTCTTGCCGCCTGTTTTTGTTCATCCGTCAGGTTGAAACTGCTTAAAATATTGCTGAGGTGCATCTTCATGTGTCCCTGCTGAATGCCTGTCGTAACAAGTGCTCTCACCGCCGACCAGTTGGATGCCAATCCGGCAACGGCCAAATAAATCATCAATTGTTTGGCCGAAGGATTCTGAAGAATTTGCATGGCCAGTTTTGCCAGAGGATGTAACGTTGTTACACCACCCACAACTCCCACTGCCAGCGGAATCTCAATGCCAAACCAAAACTGGTCGTTCTCAATCCGGGCCTCCGACAATCCGCGGTACCGTCCATCTTTGGCTGCAAAAGCATGACCTCCTGCTTCAATGGCGCGGTAGTCGTTCCCGGTGGCAATGGCCAATGCATCGATCCCATTGAAAATCCCTTTGTTATGTGTCACTGCACGCGACACATCGTTGTGGGCAATGTGCACCGCCCGGACAAACTTCTCGGCAAACTGTTTTGCCTTTGCCGGATCGTCTTCCAAAGCTGAAATCGGGCATTTCACCCACACTTTCACCCGACTGTCCGGCACATAATTCGACAAAATGGCCATGATGATTTCCAACTGCTTTTCTTCAGCTTGAAAATCGTCATGCTGCATCACAAAGCTTTTGAGACTTTTCCCAAACTGCTCCAAACAGGAATTGATGAAGTTAGCTCCCATGGCATCGCAGGTTTCAAACGACACATCCAGTTGGTAGTAATTTTTCAGAATTTGTGGCAAATGAAGCAATTCAATGTTGGTCACGCCACCGCCACGTTTCTCCATCTTTTGCGTAATTGGAGCCGCCTCTTTGATCAACAGTTCTTTGATCTCTGAAAAGTGTTTCTGCAATTTTTCTGTTTGCCCGTTCCAGGAGAAATGGACCTGTCCTTTCTTTTCCGTTCCCAGGATTTCAGCATGAAAACCACCACGTTTGGCCCAGTAGCCAGCAGCTTTTGCCAAAGCGGCAACCACTGAACTTTCTTCCGTCACAAACGGGAAAGCATGCCATTCTTTATTAATGATGAAATTGGGCGCCACCGAAAATGGCAAGTGGTAATTCGACAACTGGTTCTCGCTCAAATCGGTAATAATCGTTTGCCATCTGTCATCTGATAATTCAAAAGATCGTAGACATTCAGTGGTTGTATCATCCAAATTTAATCGCTGGGCGAGCAGTTCAATTTTTTGTGATTGATCTAATTTTGAGAAGCCGGATAGTATCTTATTCTCCGTCATAATCAGGGTTTATCTTCAAATAATTTTGCGCCAGTCGGTAGGCTTTCAACTGGTTCGTAATGAAATGTTTCAATTCGGAATAATTGCCTGTGGCGTGTCGCAACACGGCTGAAGCCATACCATAAACAGCTGGCAACTGGCTCACTGACACCAAATAATAACCATCGAGGTAGGTTTTAATTCCGCCGGAAATAATCAGTTGCCGACATTGGGGTTCTTCAATTTCCTGTAACAAACGATTGACCGATTGCACCATTTGTGAGGCTGTTTGCCCAACGTATGCAAATGGCTGATAGGTTTCCTGCATTTCAGGATCATCACGCATCAATTCAAGCTTGGAGAAATTTGTTCCTCCAAAGGCCGCAAATTCGATGGCGGCCAGTGGCAAGCGCAACAGCTTTTTCAAACTTTCAGTACCCATGCCCTGCCCCACTTCTTTCACAATGATGGGGACATCCAGCCGGCTCAACAAATTCTCAATGGTTTCGATGGGTGGCTTTTCAATCCGGTCGCCTTCGGGCTGAAACCATTCCTGCAGCGGATTGACATGAACAATAAGCCCATCGGCACGCAACTCGCCCACCAAGTCAAGGATGGCCTGCTCGTTCTTTTCTTTCAACAGTGATTCGACCTGGGCAATTCCCAAGTTGGCC
>DATFMO010000272.1:0-5377 GCA_035266925.1 Sunxiuqinia sp.
GCCGGCAAATTGTTATTCAAAATAAAGTACGGGTTGAAAAGGCCATTACAGAAAAGCGGATTGAATATTACACCAACATTTCACACGAATTTAAAACACCGCTTTCCCTAATCCTGAGTCCGGTTGAAGAGCTGATTCAGAGTCATAAGAGCTCGGATTTTGCGAAACAAAAAGGCATGCAGATCCGGAAGAATGCAACTTACCTGAAACGACTGATCGAGCAGATTCTGGACTTTAGAAAGATCAGGGAAGGCAAAATGCAATTGAAGGTTTCAGAAGTGAATCTGGTGGAGTTTTTTCGCGAAATTTACCTGGTATTTTTACCGCTGGCCAATAAGATGGGTATCATCTTCGATTATGATTGCAGTATGGAAATCTGCATGGGCTATGTTGATGTCCGTCAGTTGGAGAAAATTACCTATAACCTGGTTTCCAATGCTTTTCGTTATACACCGTCGGGCAAAGAAGTTAAGTTGGTTTTGAACCTCAATCCCGCTGATCAGAAAATTGAGATGCGGGTAGAAGATCAGGGAGATGGAATTGATGAACAAGAACTTCCAAAAATATTTGACCGCTTCTATAACAGCAAGAACAGCAGTGGTATCGGTCTTTTTTTTACGAAGGAAATGGTGAATTTGCATCATGGTGAAATTGATGCTTACAACAACGAAAAAGGAGGAGCGAGCTTCCGGTTCCAGATTCCAATTGCAAAAGCAGCCTATTCCGACGATGAAATTAATGTCAATAGCCAGCCACAAATTGCATTCAATCTGAAATCAATCGATGATATTGAAGCCATTGTCTCCAACCGGATTGTAGCGGAAAATGTGCACCATCATGTGGTTGATTACATTGAAACGATATTGGTGATTGAAGACAATGATGAGATGCGCAATTACCTGAGCAGTGAGCTGTCGGAAAAATACAAGGTGATTGAAGCTGGTGATGGCGAACGAGGTATTGAACTGGCCAAAGCGAATCAACCCGACCTGATTCTGAGTGATGTCATCATGCCCAAAGTAAATGGTTATGATCTCACCCAGGCTTTGAAGGAGAATTTTGACACCAGCCACATCCCCATCATTTTACTCACCGGAGAGTCTTCCGAAGAGAAACAAATTTTGGGAGCGAAATGCGGAGCCGACGATTTCATCGTGAAACCATTCAATAAAGAATACCTGCTGACGAAAATTGAAAAGACGATCATCTCGCGGAAGAAATTACGGAAACGTTTTGAACGCGACATGGTCAATCAGGTCAAACAAAATGGAAGCCAATCGTCGCGCGAATCTGAATTTATGAGTAAGGTGCAGGAACTGATTAACCTGAACCTGTCGAGCCCAGACTTAAATGTTGAGTTTTTGGTGGAAAAAATAGGGATCAGTCGGACACTCTTTTTCAAACGGATGAAATCAGCCAGTGGATACGCGCCAAACGAATACTTGAGGATTATAAAGATGAAGGAAGCTGCAAAACTGTTGACAACTACCGATAAATCAATCAGCGAAATCAGTTATGCGGTTGGATTTACCGATTCGAATTATTTCAGCAAGACATTTAAAAAACATTTTGGGGAAACGCCATCAGTCTATAAACACGCAAACATTAAAAAGAGCTTGATTTAGCCTGAACTATAATTTAGATGTGTTGTCGCTTCGAATAATATAATAGCAACAAAAAAACCAGGGACGAAAGTTTCCCTGGTTTTTTGCCAACCACTACCGGTTGATCGAAAAAATCAGAATTTCTTATTTCAGTTTTGCGTAAAACAACTTTTTCAGATCCTGTAAATATTCCAGGCTCAGTTTTTTGCTGTAAATACGTACAAATTCGTGCAACTTTCCTTCGTAATAAAAAGCACCTACTGCGGCATCAAACTTGCTACCTGTCCAATTGTATTTTACCCGGTTGCCCAATTCGTTAAATTTCTCCCATTCAAGGTAGTGAGGCAGTTCAATATAGGCGTGGTATTTTTCTTTTTTATCCATGTAAATCCCTTCGTCCAGTTCTTCTAAAGAGAAAAACTTAATCACCTTAATTTGTGCTTCTTCTTTAATGCCTTTTTTACTTTTTTGGGCAAACCGAATTCCATTACTCTCGTAGGCTTTTTGAAGTGCACCCACCAAATCGTATCGTTTCAGGTGGCGAACACGCAAAACGGTATAAACGGAATTGAACATGCGCAACAACCCTTTTCCGGAATCAAATTTTTCATCAAATACCTGCTCAACATTTTCGGTCGCTCGTATAATCTCTTCCAAGCTATAGGGTTCCGCCAGCGCGATGTACATGTAAATGGGCTTCTGGTCCATTGGGGTTTCATGGTAATAACCGGGAAAAGGCTCGAGCGCCTCAAAAACCAGCGTGCCTGGTTCTACTTTGTCGTCAATGGTGAAAACGGTTTCTCGTTTAGTAATCGTTCCAAATACTTCAATGTTGTTTTTTTGTTCCATAGTCAAGTTTTTGAAGGATTGATTATCTTCGTCAGCAATTCCATGGGTATGAAAGCTGAGAAAGTGATCATTGTTGAACCTGTCGGTCAGGTTACATTAGTTAGAAATGAACGCTCCCGTCGTTTCAGGTTGCGGGTAAAACCTAATGGGGTTGCACATGTCTCCATGCCGGTTGCAGCTTCGGAAACCAAGGCTCTTGACTTTGTCAAATCGCAGTTGGCATGGATACAAGAACAACAACACAAAATTAAAACAGGTTTAACTGTTTTTGGACAAGATAGCTCTTTTCAAACAAAGTTTCATCAGTTAAAGATTGTAAAAGTTGAACAACCTAAAGTTACCAATTTGATTGGAAACGGGATGATTCAAATAAATATTCCTGAAAAATATGATTATCAACTTCCCGATATTCAACAATTTATACGTCGGATTTTAACTGAAGTGATGCGGGAGGAGGCCAAAGTTTACCTGCCGGTTCGTTTAAGTGAACTGGCGGACAAACATCAGTTTCACTATGAAAAAGTATTTGTAAAACATGTGAAAAGTCGCTGGGGGAGCTGTTCGTCGGTTAACAACATCAACCTGAATTTGCACTTGATGCGTCTGCCCGATCGGTTGATTGATTATGTATTGCTGCACGAGTTGGCACATACCGTCGAGAAAAATCACAGCAACCGTTTTTGGAGTCTATTGGACAAAGTTTGTCCCGGCGCCAAAAAGCTGGACAAAGAATTGAAGCATTTTCACGTTGATGTTTTTTGAACAGAATGTGTTCTCAAGCGCTTTATTATTATAAACAGGTAACATGAACTGGAACAAACTCATATCAAGCAGACGGTTAGGAAGCGGCCCGGCCGTGAAAAAGGATGATTTGTATAATCGCACGCAATTCCAACGCGATTACGACCGGATCATTTTTTCGTCGCCCTTTCGTCGCATGCAAAACAAAACACAGGTTTTCCCCTTGCCGGGAAGTATTTTTGTCCACAACCGGCTAACGCATAGTTTGGAAGTGGCCAGTGTTGGACGATCGCTGGGAAACATATTGGCCGAGAAATTGGAGGATGCCGGCGAAACCAATCCGCTGATCCCCGAATTAGGGGCGGTGGTTTCTGCAGCCTGCCTGGCTCACGACATGGGCAATCCGCCTTTCGGGCATGCGGGAGAAGAAGCCATATCCAGCTATTTTACACAAGGAAAAGGACAAAACCTGAAATTGATTTTGCAACCCGAGGAATGGAATGATTTTATGTATTTCGATGGGAATGCCAATGCATTCCGGTTGCTCAGTCACCAATTTAACGGGCGCCGGCTGGGCGGATTTGCTATGACCTATACCACCTTGGCCAGCATCATCAAATACCCGTTTGAGTCGATCGGGGTTAAAAAGTCGAAGTTTGGTTTTTTTCAATCTGAAAAGGGAATATATCTTGATATTGCCCAAGAGCTTGGCATCAAGCAGCTGGAAGATCACCCATTGAAATTTGTCCGTTACCCATTGGTCTTTCTGGTGGAAGCTGCCGATGATATTTGCTACCAGGTAATGGATATCGAAGATGCCCACAAGCTGAAAATCCTGAGCTACGAACAAACCCGCGATTTGTTCCTGAATTTTTACGACCCGGAAGGTGACAAGGAGCTGTTGCAGAAGATCAACGATACCTTCAACGTGGTGACCGACTCGAATGAGCGGATTGCCTACCTGCGCGCGGGTGTGATCAACCGTTTGGTGCACGAATGCATCGCTGTTTTTGAAGACAGACAGGAGGATATTTTTGAAGGGACCTTTCAGAAATCATTGATCAGCCAAATACAAGGCTTTTCCAGAGTGGCCATGAAAGAAATTCAGGCTTTGTCGGTCGATAAAATTTACAAACATCGCTCGGTGGTTGAAATTGAAATTTCGGGTCACCAGATCATTGGTACTTTGCTCGATGCGTTTGTTGAAGCGATTCTGGCGCCGGAAGATGGCTACTCCAGAAGATTGCTTTCATTGATGCCACAACAATATCGTGGCGACCACGACACAACTTACGAAAAAGTGCAGTCCGTCATCGACTTTGTCTCGGGTATGACCGACTTGTATGCCCTCGATTTGTTCCAGAAAATCAAAGGCATGAATTTGCCAACGATTGGATAAGATTTTACGATTGATCGGATGACTCGAAGTCATCCGATCAGTAAGAAGCTCACAACTTTTTCTCATCGAGTCTGTATAACTAAATAGCATTGATTCCATTATAAATAGATTGATATGAAACTAGTTGTAAACATTGAAAAATTGATCCTTGTATCTTTTATCAGCCTGTTTTTTTGCGGCGGTGCTTTTGCACAAGATATGAATCACAAGAATCATCACCAGATGAATGATTCAATATTAATGAAACGGCAGCAAATGATACATCAAAAAAGTCACATGGTAATGCCGTTTGACATGAATAAAGTCACCCACTATTTTTTGAAAAATGACGAAGGTGGCGTTTTGATGATCAAGTCGAAAGATCCCACTGATACGGCCCAAATTTCACTCATCAGAGAACACCTGAAAAAAGAGAAAGATTTGTTTTCAAGGGCGGATTTCAAAGACCCAAAAACGTTACATGGCATGAATATGCCGGGATTAAAAACACTTTCAAAATCAGCAAACAAATTTCAGGTTGATTACCAGCAATTAGCAGATGGTGCAGAATTGAAATTTACCGCTGTTGATGCCAATGTTATTCATGCAATTCATACCTGGTTTGATGCACAATTGAAGGACCACGGCAAAGATGCCAAAAGTGAGGTAAATCAATAGCGAATGACCATTGAGCAGGTGACTCGAAGTCACCTGCTCAATATTCTATTTCTTAATCCGTGATTTCGAACGTTTTGAGCAATCCTTTCTCGGAGGAATTGGGAACTTCTGCAATGAGAGCGTAACG
>DATFMO010000273.1:0-4153 GCA_035266925.1 Sunxiuqinia sp.
AAGCCAGGTTGTGTCCGGGAATCGCTTTTGCTTTTCCGTCTTTACCATATTTCCCAATACGTGGCCCCAGGATTGTAGCACCAGCTAAGGCAACCCATCCACCAACAGAGTGAACAACGGTTGAACCGGCGAAGTCATGGAAAGGAGTTGACAACTGAGACAACCAGCCTCCACCCCATACCCAGTGACCTGAGATTGGATAAATAACTGCAGAAATTACAATTGAGTAAAAGAAGTAGGACTTGAACTCAGTACGTTCAGCCATTGCTCCTGATACGATTGTTGCAGCAGTAGCGGCGAATACCGTTTGGAAGATCAGGAATGCTTCTGCTGGAATGTCACCATCCCATCCGTGTAACATAAACATATCCGGCGTTCCGATAAATCCAGCCTTGTCTAATCCAAACATCAAGCTAAATCCAATGGCCCAGAAAAGTAGTGAACCAAGTGAAAAGTCAATCAAGTTCTTTGTCATGATGTTTACAGTGTTCTTCTGACGGGTGAAACCTGCCTCAACCAAGGCAAATCCTGCCTGCATAAAGAAAACCAGTGCGGCGGCAATCAATACCCACAGGGCATCAATCGAGGTGGCAATCCCTTGTGCTGTTTGGGATAATGTATCTAATGTCATTGCTTGTTCCATAATTGTATTTTTTTTCCGATTACAAAATGTTATTAATCTTCTTTACCCTTTATGAATAAAGACTCGTCTCCAAATTCACCTGTCCGTATCCGATAGGATTCATCGATTGATGAAATAAAAATCTTACCGTCGCCAATTTCACCGGTCCGGCCGGCTTTCATAATCGCTAAAACTGTCTTTTCAACATTTTTGTCCCGTACAATAATGGATAACAGTGAACGTTCAATCGTACTTGTGTCATAAACGACACCGCGGTATGCCCGCTCTTCTCTTGTCTGTCCTACTCCACGTACATCCCAGAAAGAGAAGAATTCAATTCCAGCTTCGTGAAGTGCATCGTTTACTTCGTCAAACTTGGTCTTTCTAATAATTGCTTCAATCTTTTTCATCTCTTAAAAGTTTTTGTATTATAATGATAAGCCTACTGCGATAAAGAATCCACCAGTTGAAGGGTTCAGTGTTACCGAACCGGAAACCGGAAGAGAGAAAGTTTCTGAAAGTTTGACTTCTTTTGAAGTACCTACAGTAATGTTACAGATATTGAAATCTCCATTGTCAGTGTACTGACCATCACCTGCTCCCAATGTCAGGTCGACATGTGAGAACGAATACCCAGCCTCCAGGTAAGTGTCTCCACTGGCTCCAAAACTCTCAGTGCCTGTTTCCGGCAAAAACATATAAGCACCGGTAAAACTGAAGTCGCCAGCTGAAATACCAACACTAGGCTCCAGGTAATGATTCATGGAGTATTTCGTCCAGTCACCCCCGAAGTAATAATCTGTCAACGTAAATGAAACGGGTCCTGCGGAATAACTCGCATATAAGTCCATTTCTAATGATTCATCCGTGCTGGATGAAACGGATCCCCAAGCTCCCAAGGCGAAACCACCAGTACTATACTCTACATAAGGCTGAAATGCGGGTCCACTACCGAATTTAGCACCACGCCAAATATAACTGGAGTAAATATCCAATCCAGTGTCCCATGAAGATGAAGTCTTCTCATCTTGTGCCTGTACGTTGAAAGCAAAAGTACCAGCCAGTACAATAACTACTAAAAGTGCAAGTGTCTTTTTCATGATTCTAAAATTTAAGGATTTAACTAATCTTTTTAAAATTCAACTTTGTGTGTGTGTGTGTTTTGCTTTAACGTGCGATCTTTTAAAAATGCTCTTTTTTCTAAATGACCCCCATTATTTTTTGATCTCCGGTTCAAAAGTATCTATATTTTCATTTAACACCCCATTTTTTAAAGGGGTAAAAATCATTTTAACGCTAAATTAACATTGAAACCCCCTGTTTTATAGGGGTTTAAAATCAGGATTGTACACTTTTTCTGGAAATATGTCAGAATTTGGAAGGGCAAGTAGGTAAAAAGACCATTTTTTGACAAAAACAACCCCTTCAGTCAAGAAATATGTCAATATGAAATCATTAAAGCACTTTTAGTAGTTATGTGCTATTTTAT
The DNA here is from genome assembly GCA_035266925.1 of Sunxiuqinia sp. Classification (GTDB taxonomy): domain Bacteria; phylum Bacteroidota; class Bacteroidia; order Bacteroidales; family Prolixibacteraceae; genus Sunxiuqinia. The sequence goes on from DATFMO010000273.1 coordinate 2,112, forward strand.
GTGGTATTTTATAGAAAGTTGGATAATTACTGGTAAGAACTGAATTATTTTGTTTTTACCAAGTAAGTATTCCGAAGAGTTTTTGCACGACTCGAGGGTAAAATAAACTTGATCCCTGTCCGGTAGATCCCTCGATGTTTGAATTTATAGATGGTATCAATGGGTGCATTTAGCCTTTTAATGTCATTCAATCCTTTGTCGTAGCAAAAGATCCACGATCCCGGAATATGACACACCGAATCAAGCATGGTGGTGTCTGATATCAGCTTGACGTCATCCTTTCCATAAAAGAACAATTCAAACTGTTCGTAGTCGTAATTGTACAGATGCTCGCCGGGTTTCGACAGCTCATTGTATTTACGGGTAGCCACAACCGACGACTGGTACTGAAAGATAACGGGCAGGATGTGCGCATTAAAACTAAAACCGACCAATGCGATAACCAACATGGATGGCGCCAAAAAACGAACCTGCACTTCTTTATTTTTCCTATATATATAATACGTCACCCCGATTGCAGCAATAATCAATAGCCAATAAGCCACATTTTTCGATGGGAACAGGTAAGCATTAAACAGCAATATGCAAACCCACAACAAAACAACCATGACCACCTGCATTTTCGAAAGTACTTTGAAAAGCTTACTTTTCGGGTCCTCCCAAAACAGGCTCAACCATTTTGCCATTACGATTGTCAGCAGAGGAATTAAAATCAACATGTAGTTTGGCGATTTCCCCTTGGCAATAGTCAAAATAACAAAAAAGAACCAGGTCCCCCCAAAAAGAAAGTACTCTGCTCCGGAAAAACGCTTTTTCACCAAATCCTTAAATTCGAAGAAAAGTGCCACGAACAAAACCAAACTCCAGGGTGCATACATATATAATAAGGTATGCAGGTAGAAAAAGTAATCGGTATTTCCCCTGACAACATAGGTTCCGGCAATGCGGCCAAAGTTATTGGTCCAAAAGAAGAACTTAAGCCCCTCCATCCCGAACTGCTGGTACAAACCAACAAAAGCAGGTGAAGCTGTGACAACAGCAATTAAAATCCCCAGTAACCATTTTGGATGAACAAGCTCGATAAACTTTTTTTGCGATACCAAATAGGTTGCGACAGCCATTGCCGGCACAAAAGCACCAATCGGCCCCTTGGTCATGATTGCTAATCCCACGGCAAAAAAGCCCAGCACAAAATTCAATGCCTTTTTTCGTTGCAGGTAATCATACAACTGCCACAGTGCAAAAACCACATTGGTCATCAAAACCATATCGGTGTGCACGTCTACATTGTATAAAAAGTAGATTTCAGAAAAAGCGATTAACAAAGCTGCCAAGCGCCCGATACGCTTGGTGTATAAACTTTCTCCCAGACGGTAAACGCAGTAAACGCCAAAGAAGGCATACAGAACCGGAAAAAATTTATATCCGAAGTTATTAATCCCAAACAAGTAATAGCCAAGAGTCCCCAACCAAAACAGCAATGGCGGTTTTTCCCGGTACGGATCGCCATGAATGGTGAGATTGATCCAGTCGCCCGAGTGAAAAATATTTTTGGAAATGGCTGCATATTTCCCGGCATCACCGGCAACATCAACAAAAAGTCCCAGGAAATAAACAAGGGCAACAAATACAACTAAGGAAACAAGTAAAATTCGGTTTTGATTTCGATTGAACATGAGTTTGGCGGTTCTAATTTGACGATAAACTGTTTAAAAGCAAAAATCGCAATTTTTTCAATTTTAATAAAAAGCCACCGAACTATTTTAAATGAATTGTGGCCAACTCTCCCCGATTTAAATCATGTGTTTGTGTGAACAGCGTTAATTTCTGATCAGCATTCACCCGATTAACCGGCACTTTAAAGCGTATCTCTAACGACTTTCCAACAGGAATATCCTTCTGAGAGGTAATGTCCTCCAGTGGTGTCGCATCAAGTATTACACCATCTTGCATGTAGCCGACTGCTGGTTTTGACACATTCGTCAAATCAATTTTATGATCCGACTGATTGTTCAAGGTCAGGTCCAGGTTCCAAAAGCCAT
>DATFMO010000274.1:0-2830 GCA_035266925.1 Sunxiuqinia sp.
GGGCAAACCGAAAAAGCAAAGATCAATTTTGCAACACAGGAACATGATTTTGGCACTTTTAAGGAAGAAGCAGGTCCACAAACATTCGATTTCAAATTTAAAAATGAAGGTTCAGCACCACTGATTTTAAACAATGTTCGTGCATCCTGTGGTTGTACAACTCCCCAGTGGACAAGAGATCCAATTGCACCGGGACAAAACGGTCTAATTAAAGTAAGTTATAACCCGGCCCACCGTCCGGGTCCATTCAACAAAACAGTGACTGTTTCGTCAAATGCTGTTAATCCAACAGTAGTCCTGAGAATTAAAGGAACTGTCATTGAGCATGAAAAAACCATGGCTGAAAAATACCCACGCCAGATTGGTCCACTTCGTGCGAGAACAAACCAGATTTCTTTTATCAAAATTTTAGAAGATCAAGTTAAAACAGATAGCCTGGAAGTGGTTAACGCTACTGACAAGCCTGTTGATGTGAGTTTCAAAACTCCACCATCTCACTTGACTGTTGAAGCTCATCCTTCAACCTTGAAACCGAAAGAACACGGATACATTGTTGTGACTTACGATGCTAAAAAACTCAATACTTATGGGTTCATGATGCACCGTATTTACATGAACATCGATGGACAATCCAGCTACCGGAATTCAATTGGTGTGTCAGCAACCATCGAAGAAGATTTTTCAAAATTAACACCCGAGCAACTAGCCGATGCACCAGTCGTCGACTTCCCTGTTAAGTCACATGATTTTGGTGACATCAACCAGGGAGACCAGGTTGAATATACATTTACAATGAAAAATGACGGGAAACGTGACTTGATCATCCGTCGTGTAAAAACGTCATGCGGATGTACAGCTGTAACTCCAGAGAAAAAAGTTGTTGCACCAAATTCAAGCGTTCCTTTAAAAGTGAAATTCAACTCAAGAGGAAAACACGGTCGTCAGAACAAATCCATTACGGTCATCACAAACGACCCGAAAAATCCGACTTCAATCTTACGGATTTCATCCAATGTGAAAACCGCCGGATAACAACAAAACCATATGATTTAAAAGCCGCTTCATATTTTTGGAGCGGCTTATTTTTTTGTTATTCGGTGAAGTTTTACCTTCGTAAAAATTTTCACCAATGACTGCAGGTAAGAATCACGATCATATTGAAAACGACGACCAATACAAAGGACTGAACGTTAACAAAGGCATTGATCAGCCGGAATCACTTAGCGAACATTCCATTCAACGATTTCTGAAAAACAAACGTAAAAAGCTTCGCACACCCGATGAATATGTCAAAGGTATTCTAGCCGGGAATATATCTTTGTTGAGTCAGGCAGTTACACTGGTTGAAAGTGCCAAAAAAGAACACCAGGAGATTGCGCAGGAAATTATTACCAAATGTTTGCCACATAGTGGCAATTCTCTCCGCATCGGAATCACCGGCGTTCCCGGGGTTGGTAAAAGTACCTTCATCGAATCCATGGGCAAGTTCATCACCTCTCGAGGAGGCAAGTTAGCTGTATTGGCCATCGATCCGAGCAGTGAACGTTCCAAGGGCAGTATTTTGGGCGACAAAACCCGAATGGAGGCACTGTCGTCTGATGCGAATGCCTATATTCGTCCTTCCCCTTCATCTGGATCATTGGGGGGTGTAGCCCGAAAAACCCGCGAGACAATCATCCTTTGCGAAGCTGCCGGTTTCGATACCATTTTTATTGAAACAGTTGGCGTTGGACAAAGCGAAACCATGGTGCACTCCATGGTCGACTTCTTTCTCTTACTCATGCTTGCCGGTGCCGGTGATGAATTACAGGGGATCAAGCGTGGCATTATGGAAATGGCTGATGTCATTACCATCAACAAAGCTGATGGTAACAACATTGAAAAAGCGGAAGCAGCCCGCGTGCAATATATGAATGCGCTGCACTTGTTTCCCCCAACCGACTCCGGTTGGATTCCGAAGGTCCTCACCTGTTCCGCCTTCCATCACGTTGGGATCGACAAAATCTGGGAGACCATCCAGGAATATATCGGTTTAGTTAAAAAAAATGGCTATTTTCAGCACCGAAGAAATGAGCAGTCCAAATTTTGGATGTACGAAACCATCAATGAGCGCTTAAAATCTGATTTCTACCAAAATGAAGATTTAAAAAAACGGACTCAATCCATTGAACGGAAAGTTCTCAATGAAGAGATGAGTTCGTTCATTGCTGCTCGCGAATTGTTAGAAACTTATTACCAAACCAAAAAGAATAACACATGAAAAATTTAGGCTTAATACTCGCCCTTTTGCTTTTTATGGCCTCGTGTCAAAGCAACTCAACCCAATACCATATCAACGGTTCCATTGCCGGGCTCGATTCCGGCAAAGTGTATTTAGTGAAGGTTGAACAAGGAAAAGCTGTTTCTGTTGACACGACCGATTTAACCAATGGAAAATTTTCGTTTACTGGAACAGCAGGTGTTCCCGAGCTTCATTATTTAAGATTGAATGAACGCAATTATTTTGCCCAGTTTTTTCTCGATAATACGACCATCGATGTAGAAGCTGATAAAGATAGCTTGCGCAACACCAAAGTAACCGGCTCTCCAACAACCGACATTTTTAATGACTACCTGGATGAGCTGCGCAACCAGAGCAACAAAATGCGTGAATATCAGCGTGAATACCAGGCAGCCGCTGCCGCTGGGAACCAGGACAAAATGGATAAAATTGGTATTGACGTAACAGCCGCCCAGGATAACTTGATCGTATTCGCCAAAAACTTTGTCAAAGAACACAACACATCAATCGTTGGCCCATTTATCACCTTGACGCAATTGGCCAAACCAC
>DATFMO010000275.1:0-12866 GCA_035266925.1 Sunxiuqinia sp.
CTTGTCATAGGAGTACGTTTCCCCATTGGAACCGACCAGTTCTTTATTCTCTTGACGAATGGATTCAACGGCTGTTTCTGTTTCAACTTCAATGTTTAAGTCTAACCATTCGTTTTCTTCTGATTTTACCAGTTCATTCCATTGTAGAATTCCGGAAACATAGTCGGGCAACAATATTCGGTTGTAAAAAGCATTTTTTTCCTTGGAAAGCACGGTGATCCGGTCCGTTTGGTTTTTAGCCCGGTATTTCCGAATGAATTCAAGGGCAGCAGTTCCGGCACCGGCAACTACCAAATGTTCGACTGGTTTTTCAAACTTGCGTACACTGACGGCAGCAAATTTAAAATCCGGTTCTTTGGAAACGGGATCCACTAAATCATGCGTTACATTGTTGGTTCGCATATCGTTTCGGGTGAGTATCTTACCCCAGTGCATCGGGATGAAAACCACGCCGGGCTTGATGTCATCGGACAGTTGTAGGTTTACCCGAACAGAGCCGCGAGCGCTGGACACATCTACCAGATCACCGTCTTTCAGTTTAATAATCCGCGCATCTATCGGGTGCATCTGTATGAATGAATCGGGGATGTGCCGTTTCAGCTTGTTCACTTTACCCGTTCGGGTCATCGTGTGCCATTGATCGCGAATCCGGCCAGTGGTGAGAATAAACGGGTAGTCATCTGATGTTTTCTCCGATTGATTTTTCGGATCCACACCAAAAATCACTGCTTTACGGTTAGGGGTGTAAAATTGAAAATCCTCAAACAACCGTTTCGTGCCGCTTTTATTTTTGGCGGAATACGGCCATTGGATGCTGCCATCCTGCTTCAAGACCTCGTAATCGAGATCGCTAATGTCAATGTTGGTGCCGCGAGTTAGTTGTTTGTATTCGTCAAACAGTTCCTGAGGGCTTTTGAAATTGAATCCTTTGTAACCCATCTTTCGAGCCACACGACAGATGATTTCATAGTCGGGAAGCGCTTCGCCAGGCGCGTTCACCACTTTGTTGAGGTAGGTGATGCGTCGTTCCGAATTGGTCATGGTTCCTTCTTTCTCCAACCAACCAGCTGCCGGAAAAATTACATCAGCATGTTTAATGGTGTCCGACTCCATGGAAATATCCTGAACGACAACCATCCGCGCTTTTTTTAACGCTTGTTCCACCAAATGTGAGTTTGGCAGGCTGACCATGGGGTTGGTACAAATGATCCACACCGCTTTCATCTTTCCCGAATTTAACGCTTCGATCATCTCGGTGGCTGAATAGCCCACTTTTTCGGGGATCTTCTCCACGCCCCAAAAGTTGGCCACCTCGCGACGGTGAGACAGGTCGTTCAAATTACGATGAGCAGGCAACAGGTTGCACATGCCACCCACTTCGCGGCCGCCCATCGCGTTGGGCTGACCGGTCAGGGAGAACGGGCCACAACCCGGTTTGCCAATCTTGCCTGTAATCAGCGACAAGTTGATGAGTGACAGGTTTTTGTTGACTCCGATCACGCTCTGGTTCAATCCCATGGCCCACATGGAAATAAAACCGTTAGAGGTTCCAATGAGTTTCGCGGTTTTTTCAATCAATGAAACAGGGATACCACATTTCTGTGCAGCTTCTTCCAAATTCAATTCAAATACTTTTTCTAAATAATCGTGAAAACCATTCGTGTGTTTTTCGATGAAATCAAGGTCGATCATTTCCTGCTCTACCAAACAACGGCCAATGGCATTGTTCAGGTACACATCAGTTCCTGGCTTGATTTGCAGGTGAATATCTGCAATGGAGCAGGTTTGTGTTCGACGCGGGTCAGCCACAATGACTTTCACATGCGGATTTTTGCGCTTGTGTTCTTCCAGCCGTTGGAAAAGGATTGGGTGGCACCAGCTTGGGTTTGCTCCAGTAATAAAAAAACAGTCAGCCAGTTCAATATCTTCATAGGAAATGGGCACTGCATCTTCGCCCAATTGCTTTTTGTAGCCTACCACAGCTGAGCTCATGCACAGGCGTGAATTGGTGTCGATGTTGTTGGTTCCCCAGAAGCCTTTCGCCAGCTTAGTGGCTGCATAATATTCTTCAGTCAGGCATTGGCCGGAGATGTAAAATCCAACTGAATCGGGACCATATTTCTCGATTAACTTTTTAAATGAAAAGGCCACCTTGTTAATAGCTTCAGGCCACTCGGCAGGAAGAAGTGGATGACCTTTACCTGCCCGAACGTATGGTGCAAGAAGGCGATCATCTTGTTTGTTGACTACGTAGTGCAGGTTCATCCCTTTGGAGCAAAGCTTTCCTTTGTTGACCGGATGATCCTTGTCGCCACGAACTGTCACCTTCCCGTTTTGATGTTGGGAAACAACAATGCCGCATCCAACGCCACAATACGAACAAGTTGATTTGTGTTCTCGAACTACCATATTCCGAAACTGTTTTTTCGATTTATCGTTTTACGATTCTGTTTTGAGCATAGCTAAATGCGTATGCCGGTCGTGTTTCCCGTGCAAGGTTTTCTCTAATTTTTAAGTATTCATCCATTTCGTTTTTGGCTTCAACTTCAGCATCCTGTGAGAAACGAACGAGGAAAGTAATTAGTGAAATAGACATGACGACTCCGCCGATAATTAATAATGCTTGTGGATATGAAATTCCATCAGCTTTAAAAAGAAAACCTGCTGCAACCGCTCCTGCATTTCCCCCAGCTCCAACGATTCCTGAAACTACTCCGACGGCTTTTTTATTGACGAATGGTACTACGGAATAAGTCGCTCCTTCAGACATCTGCGTGAATAAACTGAAGATGATCATGGTGGCGATAGCAATGGATAATATTCCAACCTGACTAAAAAGCATTAGTGCTGCTCCTTCAAAAAACAGAACAATGAACAAGAAGTAAACACGACCTTTCAAGCCCCAGCGAATACCGGCTTTGTCGCCTAAAATTCCACCCACTGAACGGGCAAAAATGTTCATCAACCCAAATAGCCCGGCAATTAATCCAGCCGTTTCAACATTCAGGTGGAAATTGTCGACGTAATACAGAGAAGCAATATTGTTAATGGTCAGCTCAACACCAAAACAAGCACCATAGATCAGGAATAGTCCCCAAACGCGGTAATCTTTCAAGGCAGTTTTAAAAGCACCCTTGCCGGCTTTTGCTTTCGCCTGGAAGTCTGGGTTGTTTTTTCGCAAATCCTTGAAGTTTCCTTCCGGGGTATCCTGGGTGTATTTATAGTAGACAAAAGCCATGATGAATAAAGCGACTCCCGGTACGACCATGGCATAACGCCAGGCATCTGGACTCACATAGCCAAGTCCGACAAACGCTGCAAACACCAATGGCATCACCATCTGGGTTACGCCGCCGCCCAGGTTTCCCCAGCCAGCCGAGGTTGCATTGGCGGTTCCCACTACGTTAGGGGCAAACATGACCGACGTATGGTATTGGGTAATTACGAAAGAGGCTCCGATAACGCCAATTACCAAACGGAAAATCAGGAAGCTTACGTAATCATGACTCAGGCCGATGGCCATGACCGGAATGGATCCAATCAACAATAGCACGGTATATGTTAGTCTGGGGCCATATTTATCACACAGCCAGCCAATTAGAAGGCGGGCAAAAACAGTGATTATGACCGACGAAATGATGATATTTCCTATTTGTGCTTTGGTCAGCGCAAGTTCGTCTCGTACAACAGCCATCAATGGTGCAACACCAAACCAGCCAAAGAAACAGAGGAAGAATGCGAACCAGGTGATGTGAAATGTTCGCATGTGAGGGGCTTTAAAACTTAATAAGTTGAGGGTGGTCGATTTACCAATTCGTTTTTTCGTTTTTTCCATAATCAATTCGTTTTTTCGATTACTATTTCGTTGCCGTCTTAATAATTAATCGAATGATTACTTAGATTGATATTCGATCAATTTCTTATAGTGCTTCAAATATACGTATAAGTACTGAAATATAAATACGTAAAATATTTATGTGTAGAAATTGGGGGGGATTGAATTACAAAAGCGTACAGAAAAATCGGGATAGTTAAGTGATTATTATCTATCTAATTGGTTGATTATTATTTTTATGGGAGTTTGTTGCAGCGTTCTTGGGATCGTAAAATCGAATAATCCTAATAAATTGTTAAGTTTAAAGACCTACGTATCTTTAAAACGAAATTGGATAAAAAACAGCTGGGTGGTTACGTATTATTTCCCGGGTTCGGGTGCAAATGTCTCGTGAAAGTCCGTAGAAAGCACTCTAAATTCAGTCCGACGATTAATCCCTTTGGCAATTTCCTGTTGCTCTGGTGTTAGTTTGTTGATGAATTTTTCAGTTAAAACATCACCTTTTTTCAGGAAGTCGTACTTTTTAGCCAATGCTTTGGTGACTTCTTTCGGCCAGGTTTCTCCGTATCCTTTGGCAACAAGGCGATCTGGATTGATACCTTTCTTAATCAGGTAGTCCACAACGGCCTGGGCACGTTTCTGAGACAAGTCGAAGTTGTATTGTTCTGAGCCTACAAAGTCAGTATGTGACATGAGCTCAATGGTAATCGTTGGATTGATGTTCAGGATGTCAACCAAGCTGTCCAACGCGTGAATGGACTGCGGTTGCAGTTCATAACTTCCAAATGCGTAATTGATGTTTTCAATTTTGATGGGCGCATCTGTTGGTGTCAAATACAAATCAACCCGGAAATCCTTGCTGTCTTTCAGTCCAATCGTTGATTCGCGACCTTTGTCGTTGAGGTAGCCATCTTTGAACGCTGCAAAAATATATTCGGTTTCGGGATGTAATTTCAATTGGAATTTACCATCGTCGGCACGCATTTTCAGGTTGGTACCGTCCGTTCCTATAACTCGGATTCGCGCACCATCCAGTCGTTGCCCGGTTTCTTTATCGAAGATTTCGCCGGCCACGCGGAAAATTTTTGGAGGCAGGTAAAACGAGTAAATGTCGTCGCCGCGGGATCCTTTCCGGTTGGAGGCAAACATCCCTTTCACTTCGCCATCTTCGCCTTTAATAAACGACATGCCAAAATCATCACCCGATGAGTTGATCGGCGCTTTCATATTTTGAATGTGCCATTCGCCATCTTCGTTTTTATTTGCTTTAAAAATATCCAGTCCACCCATTCCCATGTGGTAATCAGATGAGAAATAAAGGTTGCCATCCGGATCAACCGATGGGAAAACTTCTTTCCCAGGAGTGTTTATTTTGTCGCCAAGATTGACTGGAGTACCAAACGAACCGCCATTTTTAACAGACATCCAAATATCATCACCACCATATCCACCGGGTTTGTCCGACACAAAATAGAGCGTGTCTCCATCCGGAGTCAGGGCGGGATGAGCAGCAACGAGGCTGTCGCCAACAAGGCCCATCTTCACTGGTTCTGCCCAATCGCCGCGCGACATCTGAACTTTATAAAGTTCGGTTCCCATGTCTTGCGTTTTATCGTAGCGTGCCCGAGTGAAAATCATTTGGTCGCCCTTGGGTGAGAGTGCTACGGCTCCATCATCATCCGGTGTGTTAATTGCTCCCGTTTCGTCAATCAATTTGGGAGGTCCCCATTTTTGACGTTGAACCTGGTATTCTGAGCGAAAGATATCGGCAAAATGTTGGCCTGTAATCATGCTTTCTTTATTGCTGAGGGTGTTGTCCCGCGTAGAAGTCAGCAGCACTTCATTTTCTTTTCCACCTACAAAAACAGGAGCATAATCGCTGTATTTCGAATTGAGTTCCCGAACAGGATTCACCACGTAACGCGTTGGATGGTCCACCCAGTTCTTAATGTATTTGCAGGCATCCAGCCCGTTAATGGCCTGAACATCCGTTGGAACCGAATCCAAATATTGTCGATAGGCTTCAATGGCTTCGTCGTATTTTTGCGTTGCCCGCAAACAATCGGCATAGTGAAGCACAGCCTTAATATCAGGGTATTGGCGGCGGATTGCATTTTTGTACCAGATGGTCGCCCGCGCATATTCGCCCATTTTACGGTAGGATTCAGCCATGCGATAAGCCATCTCCATCTTGTCTGTCAGGTTTTTATCTTTTCGGTAAGCTTTCCGGTATTTCTCAATGGTGTGGTAATATTCACCAATTTCATAAGATTCTGATCCCATACGAAAGCTTTTTTGGGACGAACAAGATCCCAAAATTAGAAGTATGATTGAAAGGCTAAAAACAGCAAAATACGTCCGCTTCATGAATACAGGCTGATTAAGGCGATAAAAGTAACCAAATTTGTTCGTTATGAAAAAACGAAAAACGAAAAGATAAAGTATGTATTAGTGGATGTTTTATTACAAATTCGCTAACTACTGAGATCTAAGTAATAAGAATGAATAAATGTCGCATTAACTGTGAATCAGCCCTAAATCCCCTGAAGGGGACTTCCTCGTTACTTAAATGGGTTAGCGCTGTTCGAAGCGCGAGCCCCCTTCAGGGGGTTGGGGGTAAAATTGCGACAATAAACTGTTCCTTTTACCTAAAGGAAAACATAATTGAATTTTAATGTGTAAACGAGTAGATAACGATGCTTCTGTTTCCAAATCAGTTTAAATGAAAATATTGTTTAAGGGGTCTCTTGGACCCATAACTATTGTTTTTTTTACCATAAAAGATAACTTTATAGCTTATTGCTATTAAAACTAACAAACGATGAAAAAACTTTTACTTATTCTTTTTGCCGCATCAATCGGTTTTAATGTTTCTGCTCAAAAATTTGATCAACTTGCAAAAACTCCTCCAATGGGATGGAACAGTTGGAATAAATTTGCTTGTGATGTCAGTGAAAAATTGATCATGCAGATGGCTGATGAAATGGTTAGTAGTGGTATGCAGGATGCCGGTTATGAATACATTGTGATCGACGATTGTTGGCAGGTTGCCCGTGATGAAAATGGCGAGATTGTTGCAGACAAAGACCGTTTTCCACATGGCATTAAATACCTTGCTGATTATATTCATTCCAAAGGGTTGAAATTCGGAATCTATTCTTGTGCAGGAACAGAAACCTGCCAGCACCGACCGGGAGGAAGAGGGCACGAATATCAGGATGCAAGAACTTACGCACGCTGGGGTGTTGATTACCTGAAATACGACTGGTGTAATACATCAACTCAGGATGCACAAGCCTCCTACAGTACCATGCGTGATGCGCTTTACGCTGCTGGCCGTCCCATCGTTTTTAGTCTCTGCGAATGGGGATCAAACAAACCCTGGGAATGGGCGAAAGATGTTGGCCATTTGTGGCGGACAACTGGAGATATTGTTGATCGTTGGGATGCTATGATTGCTATTGTTGATAAAGAGAGGGATCTTGCAAAATTTGCTGGGCCAGGTCACTGGAATGATCCTGACATGTTGGAAGTTGGTAATGGAGGGATGACAACAGAGGAATACAAAACCCATTTCTCTTTGTGGTGTATGCTTGCTGCACCTTTGATGGCGGGGAATGATTTGGGGAATATGTCGGCGGATACCAAAGAGATTTTGACTAATGGTGAATTAATTGACATAGATCAGGATAGTTTAGGAAAACAGGGTTTTTGTTATCGCGACAATGGAGATTACGAAATATGGATTAAAAAGCTGGCGAACAAAGAAAAGGTAGCCTGCTTGTTGAACAGGAGTGACGAAGAGAAAAATGTGCAGGTTGATTTTCATGTCTTATTAAAGGCGAATGACAATTATTGGAGTAATGAACCATATCAGTTGGAAAACTACCAGGTTCGTGATTTGTGGAAACATGAAAAAGTAGATTCCGGGTCAGGTACCATTTGGGTAAAAATGCCACCTCATTCAGTGAAAGTTTATCGATTTATACGCAAATAGAAATCAAAGAAATGGGCTGATCAATTTTCGATCAGCCCATTTTGCTTATTGTCATATATTTTGAATTACCAGATCTTCACCCTTAAACTATCCGGTCGCCACATGGCGTCTCCTTTTTTGACATTGAAGGTTTTATAGAATGCATCCATGTCAGCCAGTGGTCCGTTTACCCGGAATTTGGCAGGCGAATGCACATCGCTGCGAACCTGGTTGGCAATGGCTTCCGGGCGCATATTCAACATCCAGGCCATGGCATATCCCAAAAAGAATCGTTGGTCGGGCGTCAGTCCGGCAATCATTTCATTGTTTTTATATTGATCAGTCTGTTGGAAGGCTTGATAGCCCATCATGATTCCACCTAAATCAGCAATGTTTTCGCCCTGGGTCATTTTTCCGTTGACGTGAAGGCTGTCCACGGCAATGTAGCCATCATATTGTTGGACAATCAGTCTGGTTTTGGCGTAGAATTTAATGCTGTCTTCGGGAGTCCACCAGTTGTTCAGGTTACCGTTAGCATCGTATTTACTACCCTGGTCGTCAAATCCGTGAGTCATTTCGTGGCCGAAGGTTGAACCGCCAATTATGGCATATAAAATGGCATCGTCAGCCATTTTTCGTTCATAGCCGGGCACCATGATATTACATCCGGGAACAACAATCTCATTATTCGATGGATTGTAGTATGCATTGTAGGTTTGTGGTTCCATATGCCATTCGGTACGATCAACAGGCTTGCCATATTTATTATAGTTGTACAACGTGTGCCACTTGCTGGCATTCATTGCATTTTGCACATATGAATCGCGGCCGACTTCGAGCGAGCTTAAATCTTTCCATTTGTCCGGATAGCCCACTTTCATGATCATCTTGTCCAGCTTTCGGAGTGCCTTTTGCTTGGTTGCTTCAGTCATCCAGTCGAGGTTTTTAATGCGTTCAGCATAAACCTTTTTAATGGCGTGCCCAATTTCCAACAGTTTCTCTTTGGTTCCCTTCGGCAAGTAATCACTAACATAAACTTGACCAATCAAATCGCCCAGTGCGCTGTTTGTGACGCCCACTGTCCGTTTCCAACGAGGACGTGGCTCCTGGATTCCCCGCAATGTGGTTCCATAAAAGTTGAAAGCGGTTTGGTAGGTGTGATCATCCAAATAGGAAGTCAATCCATTGAGGAAATGAAATTTTAAGTAATCTTTCCAAACTGAAAGAGGGTACTTTTTCAGATAACTATTCAATGCTGTCAGGAATTCAGGCTGGCCAACAATCACTGAGTCGATTGCAGCAAAGCCCAGTTCTTTGGTGAAAACCGGCCACTGAATGTTTGGTGTTTCATCAACCAGTTTTTTAAAGGAAAGTTTGTTGTAATTTTTCAGAGGATCGCGTGTGTCTTCACGTTTCCGTGAAGTTTTGGCGATGTCAGTTTCGAGCTTCATCAGGTCGTTTGCTGCCATTTTTGCTTTTTGCTGGTTGTAGCCTAAGATGACAAGCATGCTATCCGCAAAATCGACAAATTTCTCACGAATCATTTTGGCACGGTCATCGGTTGCAAAATAGTAATCACGATCGGGAAGACTCAGTCCTCCCTGGTAGATTAAAATCGCGTTTTTACTGCTGATTTTGTCGTCTTGTCCCACATAGAAATGGAATAATGGTGACCCCGAAGTCAGATGCATAAAAGCAGCTGCTGTAAAAAGGTCCTGTAAATTTTTTGCTGCGTCAATTTTTTCGAGGAAAGGCTTGAGCGGCGAAATTCCCTGGGTGTTCAGCTTAACACTGTCCATACCGGAAGAATAGAAATCACCGATTTTTTGCTTGGTGCTTCCCTCCTCGGCTTGCGTATTTTCGGCTGCTTTCACGCAAATATCTTTCACTTGTGCATTTACGGTATCCTGAATGATCTGGAAAATTCCGTTGTATTGCTCGCTGGCAGGTATTGGATGCTCTTTGAACCACTTGCCATTTGCAAATAGGAAGAAATCATTTCCGGGTACCACGGTCGAATCAATGTGTGAAACCAATGGATCTGGTCCCTGTTGGGCTTCTGATTGTCTCTGGCTGCAGGAGGCAACGAAAAAAGCGATGGCTGCTGCCAATAAATAGAATGGGTAAGTTTTCATGTGTTTTTTATGAATAAAGGTTGACATTCAAAATGAATTGGTTTTCAGATTTCTGTTTGCATTACAGTTTTATTAAAGTAAAACAACGAAAATAGTTTGGATATCTTTCGAAAAGATACAAAAAAAGCCTTGCAGATCCTGCAAGGCTTTTCGAAAATAGCGAATTATAGATTATTATCTGACAAACAGCAGTTCGCGGTATTTAGGCAATGGCCAAAGCTCATTGTCAACGGTCAACTCAAGTTTGTCAATGTGGTACCGAATATCGTCAAGATATGGGCTTACAGTTTGGTCGTAAACTTTTGCTTTTTCAACCGAGTCCTCAATAACGTTCGCGACTTTGCGGGCTTCAACCATTTCATGGACTTTCGCTTTAATGGCAGTGATATGACCACCAATTTCGCGAATCAATTCTTTACGCGGCTCTGACAGTTCGCTAAATTCTTCTGCGGAGAACACATCTTTCAGCGCAGTGAGGTTGTTCAGCAAGGTTGTTTGGTATTGAACAGCTGTTGGAACGATGTGGTTGATCGCCAGATCGCCAAGTACACGAGCTTCAATTTGAACCTTCATGATGAACTTTTCATACTCAACAGCAGTGCGACCTTCCAGCTCACTATCGGTCAATACTTCTTGCGAGGCAAACAATGTCTTTGTTTTTTCAGAAAGGAAACCAGCAAGTGCTTCCGGTACATTGTTGACGTTGGTCAATCCCCGTTTTTCAGCTTCGGTAATCCAGTCTCCGCTGTAACCATCGCCGTCAAAACGGATGGGTTTCGATTCGATAATCAGTTTTTTCAACACCTGGAAGATGGCTTCGTCTTTTTTGATGCCTTTGGCGATGATGTCATCCACTTCCACTTTAAATTTTTGCAACTGGGCAGCAACAGCTGTGTTCAATGCGATCAAAGCAGAAGCACAGTTTGCCGAAGAACCGATGGCACGGAATTCAAAGCGGTTGCCAGTGAATGCAAATGGAGACGTCCGGTTCCGGTCGGTGTTGTCCAGGATGATTTCAGGAATACGCCCAATGTTTAATTTCAGGGCTGTTTTTTCATCCGGTGTCATTTTGCGATCCACAACTGCTTCTTCCATCAGGTCGAGCATTTGGCTAACTTCTGATCCCAGGAATACTGAAAGGATGGAAGGAGGAGCTTCGTTGGCACCCAAACGGTGCGCGTTTGAAGCAGTCATGATACTTGCACGCATCAAATCCTGGTTGTCATAAACAGCTTTCATGGTATTTATCACGAAGGTTAGGAACTGCAGATTTGATTTTGGATTTTTACCCGGCGAGTACAAATTAACTTCCGTATTGGTTGACAAGGACCAGTTGTTGTGTTTTCCTGATCCATTGATGCCGGCAAATGGCTTTTCGTGGAACAACACCCGGAAGTTATGACGGCGGGCCACTTTCTTCATGATGTCCATCAACAATTGGTTGTGGTCATTAGCCAAGTTGGCTTCTTCAAAAATAGGAGCCACCTCGAATTGGTTTGGAGCCACCTCGTTGTGGCGGGTTTTGACCGGGATTCCTAATTTATAGGCCTCATTTTCCAAGTCATTCATGTAGCGGAAAACACGCGTTGGTATGGAGCTGAAATAGTGGTCGTCCAGTTGCTGGTCTTTTGATGACGAGTGTCCCATCAAGGTACGTCCGGTCAATACCAGGTCAGGACGTGCCATGAACAAGGCATCGTCAATCAGAAAGTATTCTTGTTCCCAGCCTAAGTTGGCGTTTACTTTTGTTACATTTTTGTCGAAGTACTGACAAACGGCAGTCGCTGCTTTGTCAACAGCGTGCAATGCTCTCAATAAAGGCGTTTTGTAATCCAGTGCTTCGCCGGTGTACGAGATGAAAACGGTTGGAATACACAACGTTCCATCAACAATGAACGCTGGTGATGAAGCATCCCAGGCAGTGTAGCCACGTGCCTCAAATGTTTGGCGAATACCTCCACTTGGGAACGATGATGCATCAGGTTCTTGTTGGGATAACATTTTTCCGCTGAATGATTCAACAACGCTGCCACTTTCTCCGTGGGTGATAAACGCGTCGTGTTTTTCGGCGGTACCGTCGGTTAGCGGGTGAAACCAGTGGGTGTAGTGGGTGGCGCCATTTTCAGTGGCCCAGGCTTTCATGCCTTGTGCAACCTGATCAGCCATTTTGCGGTTCACAGGCGTTCCATGGTCAATTGCATCGCTTACAGCCTTAAAAGCCTCCTTGGAGAGATACTTTTTCATTTTTGGTCGGTCGAACACATTGATGCCATAAAAATCAGAAGTCAGGATGTCTTCTCTTTTCATGACAACAGGCTGCCGGTCTAACACCTTTTGCAGCGCTTTAAATCTGAAATCTGCCATTTCTATTCTTTTTTTAATATAATAAAATTATAAATTCTTCAGCCAGAAGAGTTTTCAAAAATAATCATTTTCGAGCTAAAAAGTTATTTTTTAAGGGAATTATATTCAATTTTGATGTTTTGATGATGAATTTGATCGTTTTTTAAGACAGGGGTTCCTGAAAAATAACCTTTGACTAAAAATTGTTGAATTTTTTTGTTGCAACCAGCGCGATATAAATTGAACAAAATATTGAATCAGAAGTGGGCTACTATCCATAATAATTAAAGAATTGGTCTGAAAAACGAATCTTCTTGCTTTGTAACAGGTCAATGAAAGTACGTTTTCTGCTAAAATACCTTGTTTAAAATCGGGCAATATCCTTATTTTGGTTGTTCGATGACGGTTATAATTGACGAAGAAAAAGATTTATGGGGAATAATGAGATCATACAAAATATAAGAAAGAGCCATCACGAGAAAATTAAGTTTGCGGTGCCCGACATTGATGGGATCCTGCGGGGCAAAACCATTCTGAAAGAAAAGTTTATGGAAGTGGCTGACAGCTCTGTTGGTTT
>DATFMO010000276.1:0-6760 GCA_035266925.1 Sunxiuqinia sp.
ATTCCAAATCCTTCGGAAATGGCATAACTAATCAAAAAACAGAGAGCCAGCCGGATAGCATGGCGCATACGCGGGTGATTCCAGTTTAGCTGTTCTTTCAGTCGTTGAGCCAGTGTTCGGGTATCTTTGGCCAAGCGGGGCGCCATGGTTCGCTGCTGATCATCAGTCAGATTTTTAAGTGAAACGATCGATCGTGACAGGTTGTTAATCAACAATGCCAAAGGATGCGTGTCGCCCAGCCCCTGCTTGTCAAATTTTTCCTGCAAGGCTTTCACCACCCATTCCAACGATACCGAATGCCGATATGGAGTACCGGTCAATAAGCTCTCTGCAACTCGTTTGGTAACACGCGAAAGTAGATGTAAACTTTGCCCAATCCCCTCCAACAGTTCACGATTAGCCGGATCGCTGCTCAATAAATCATATCGCTCATGACTGGAAGATGCTCGTTCATGCAAACTCTGTAGCAACATGAAATAGCGCAAATACGGTTTCAGGGGTTCATCATCTTTCAGTGCATCGCCATAACTGTTCAACACTTCTTTACAACGATCCAATGCGCCCACCAGCTGCACATTTTGTAGCGCCAACTGGTTTCGAATTTTACGCTGCATTCTTTCGTCGCTTGGAAATAGTCCGGCTTTTTGATCGAGGTATTTTGACAATTCCATATAGCCTCGTGCCAGTTGTTCTTCCAGCAATCGCCACGGCCGATAATACAGCAAGGCCAGCGACAAAATACCATAAAACAAAGCACCCCCCGGCAACAGAATTGGTTGCCAATACCAAGCTGGAGAAATATCCGCCCCCAACATAGCATAAATGCCCACCAGTAAGGCTCCAAAAGTAACGCCCCGATAACGTTCACCCAAACCGCCAATCACGATGAAAACAATGGTTGACAATGCCAATCCCAGTCCAAATAAAACAGGATAGGGTAGTAAAATCGACACCGACAGGCTGGCCAAACCAAAGCTAAATACTTTTAAAGCAAGCGATTTAATGCGGCCTTTGGGATGATCATCCGTTTCAGACAGTGCGCCAGCCAAAGCCCCCAACCCCAGTGACACGGCAATAAATGGTTTGCCAAGAATCACAAAAGGAACGACCAAAAGTGCAATTGCAAAAGTCGCCTTTACAGCCCGCAACCGATTGGTATTGTTCCAAAAATTTCGGCGCAACGGCTCGTACCAGGATTTGTCTTTCACAAATTGCTGCCACCAAGACGTTTTTGGATTTTGGTTCTGCTTTGCCATCGTCAATACTGAATTCCGGGTTGATCAAACAAAAATAGCAATTCCTTGATACAACTACTGAAACGAAAAAGCCATCACCCAAAATTGGATGATGGCTTTTAAATTATTTTGAGTTTCTTTTATATTGAATATTGAAGCCAGGAACTGTTATCCTGATAATCTTCAACAACGTTATCGTTTGCATCGTATTTGAAACTACTCATCAGCTGTTGAATGTCCTGGTGAAGCATGTTCAATCCACCTTCAATTAAATCGTTACGGAATCCTTCATCTGCTAGTTTGTGAACCATATCCATTGAAATAACACGGCCCAGCACCTGCCCCAATTCAACCAACTTACGTTGTGGCAGTTGCATATCCAAGTTGAAGTTAACCAACTCTTTCAGTCGATCTGCTGATCGATTGGTCAACTCATTCTTCTTCAAAAAATTGAACAAGTTTTGTTCTTTCAGACGACGCATTTGTTTCACCACACCTTCTGAAATCTGAGCATATAAAATATCGTTCGATCCTTCAAAAATCTGGAATGGACGACTGTCCACAATACTGCGGCCACCCAAATGGCTCAATTTGTATGCGTTGGCTCCAACCAACTGAGTCAGCGATTGAGCTGCTCCCTGCATTAGATCGGTCACAACAGATTTCACTGCGTTGGCCTCAATACCAATACCAGTCAGATCGTTCTCAACACCTGCCTTTTTGGCACTGTTGGAACACATGGCAGAACAAACCGTAAACGACGCCTGCAACTTCGAAAGACGCTCCTGTACCTGGTCGTAATTGAACAGGCTTTTGCCCCCCACCAAACGTTGCTTGGAATGATTGATTGCCTCATCCATCAACCGGTGAATAAAGCCCATGGCCATTCCCGGAAACTGCATCCGACTACGATGAAGCAGGTCCAGCATCATTTTCACACCTGTTGAATGAGGCTGCAAACGATGTGTTTTTGGAATTTTTACATCAATGTGGTTTCTTCCGTATGGAATCTGGTACAATCCCAAGTTGTCAAAAAATTCTTCCACTTTGATCGACTGGTCCGGTTGCGTCACATCGCAAATGAAAAAGTCAATGTCGCGCTGCAAATCACCTTTGTCCGTTTTTTGACGGGCTGTCAATAGCCAGTAGTCTGCCCAGCCAGTTAACCCGGCCCAATGTTTTTTGCCCTGCAAATGAAAATCATTGTCATCTTCTTTAAAGAAGGTCTGCATGTTCAATGCATCGCTTCCATAATCAGGCTCTGTGATCATCAGACCACCCATGTTTTGTTGTTCTAAAAAGCGTTTAAAAACAGGGCCTTTGGCTTCTTCGGAGGCATATTTACCAACCGGCTGTAGAAATAGCGCTGAGTTAATTCCAAAAGTCAAAGACAAGGCCAGTGATTCATAAGATGCAGCTTCAAGCAACGCAATATTTTCGTGCATCAAAGCTCCACGGCCACCATAGGCTTTAGGAATACCAATGGAAAGTGGATTACATTCCATGATTTCACGCATGGCAAATGGTGGAAGTCCCCTTTGCTGGCTGTATTTATTAATATCGCCACGCAGGTGATACACCTGGTGCATTTTCTCTTTCAGTCTCCCTAAAAATTGCTGGATCGGTTCTTGTGGGGTGGTTTTCAAATCTTTCTCCATAGAGATATCCTTCATCTCAATTGTTTCATTCATTCTTTCTAATTTAAAAAAGAAGGCAAATCAAGCCTTCCATACAAGAAGACAACGTATTTTTCAACTGATTGTTCTTCAAACCAGAAATTTAGAATGATACTTATTATGTTTTTCAAAAACCTGGAACAGGTTCAAGTTTTCAAGTTGAAAGTAGCTATTTGCCGTCAAAAAAAACGATACCATCAAAACCGCCAATGGACTTCCTTGATTAATTTCGATGTAATCAGCAAACTGCTCTCATAGGCCTTATCCCATTGGCTGGCGCGGGGTCCGGCAATATTGAGCGTTTCAATGTGATTGATTTTTATAAAATGAAGCAACTGTCCCAATGGTTCTTCAATAAAAAACGGGGATAGTTTAAACAGGAAAACCGGTTGTCCAACTTCATTGGCATAGTCGTGAGTCAGCAATGTTCCTCCTCGTAGTTTATCGTTGTAAATAATGAGTGTGCCATCTGCATCACGAACATTTTTACGGGTGCGTTCGTCGTAATTATCACTCCATATTTCTTGCAAGGGGTAGCGACTAGCAATTTCTCCATCTTCAGCTTTTCGGCCAGCAGTGCACCAGCCACCACAAGGGAAATTAGCTTCCAAACAAGCATCCAATGCCCCGCGATCAACTCCGGTTTGACCTCCGCTTATTATCTTTTTTAGGCTCATTTGATAAAAATAAAAAAATGGCCGGGAAATATGAATGAATACGCAGCGTTATTCCACAACTTTCTAAAAAAGTTTTATGAGTATCCGCATGCATCCCTAAAAGCAGAATGAAGTATTGAAAATCAATTCGTTTGTCCCGAGCACTGAAGGGAGCGAATTGATTTTCCCTGCTCCCTTTAGATACTATGGTAAAAATTCGGATAACCATAAAAGTTTTAACCTGATATTTTGTTCGCTACTTATTTCGATACTGAAAGAAAACTAGGACGGCATTTTCTTGAAATATTCCACTTGTCCATCAACAGCCTTGGTTTTTACTTTATCAATTAAAGCCATCCGTTCGTCTTCTGACAATTTGACGAATGATTTAGCCAATGCAATTTTATCCTGAATATATTCGGGCTTTTCGGCCCCTGAAATTATGGTTGAAACCGGCAGTGACCACACAAAATACATGGCATCGCGGATACTGATGTAATTTGGAATTACCGGATCATCAGTCTTCCAATTTGCTTTTTCCTTTTTAGCAAAGAACCGGCCATCAGCCAGGGTTTTCATGGCCAGCACGCCAATATTGCGTTCCAGCAACTCGGGCATGACATTGTGTGTAAAACTGAAATAAGACTGATCCAGCAAGTTCACCGGCATTTGTACCGTTTCAAACGGATCATCCTTTTTTGTCAATTCCAGCATGTGTTTGTGGGCGAATGGATTTTGATGCCCCGTAAAGCCAATGTGTTTGACTTTTCCGTCTTGTTTCGCTTTCAATAATACATCCAGCACCTTGTTTTGCATCCGGTTATCCACATCATCGGGGGTGAACAGCGAATGCATCTGCCAGAGGTCAAGGTAATCGGTGTTCAATCTTCGAAGTGAATCTTCCAAATGTTGTTGCGCGTCTTTTGCAGTGCGAGCCTGTGTTTTTGTCATCAGAAAAACCAAGTCGCGGTACTTGGGCGTCAGAAACTTCCCGTAACGTTCCTCACTGGTTCCCGGACCATACTGCTCAGCCGTGTCAAAAAAGCGAACGCCGCCTTCCAATGCTGCTTCAATGACTCGTTGCGCATCGCGTTCTGAAGTCCAGCCAATATGATAGCCACCGACCCCCAGCATGGTTACGTACTGGCCTGTTTTGCCCAATTTGCGCATGGGCAAAATTTCGCCCAGGCGGTCACGCGCAGAAATTTGTGCATCTAATACAGCAGGGATGGAAAGTGCAGCCGTCATTGCTGCCATGTTTTTCAGAAATTCTCGTCGGTTTGTCATCGTTTAAAAAGTTAGTTGTATTCGTTAAACTAAAAGCACACTTTTAATCAGCCATTTATGAAATCTTTACGAACACGCTCCTGAGAGGTTACTGACAATGTGTGCTGTAACTAATTTGTAATCGTTTGTTAACACTTCTTGCAAATCACCGACGAAAATTCGAACTTTAAGCAATTCAGTAATGACTGAGAAGTTAACGATTTGCAAAACCAAGCTCTATGACGATAAAACACTGGCTGCTTATCACGGCAACTCTATTGTCTTTTGGTGCCTCCGCACAAAGCGATTTTATGTCACTTTTTAATGGTGAAAACCTCGCTGGCTGGACGGAGAAAAAAACCCTTCGCGATAAAAACTACATGTTTTTCAGGGTAATCGATGGCACCATTATGGCCAATTCGCTGAACAATCCGGAGCATCACACAGCATACCTCTACTCAGACAAAGAATACAGCAACTTTGAATTGAAGTTTAAATTCAGAGCTTTCAAAACCAGCACAGGGAGCTGTGGCATTGTACTTCGTTCGCAATACAACGAGGAAGACAATTCGATGTACGGACCAGAACTCGACATTAATCCTCCGGGACCTTGGCGCAGCGGAATGATTTTGGACCAAACGCCAGGAAACGAGCGATGGATTTACCCCAATCTACCGAAAAATGCCTGGGTAAACGAATCCATGCAACGGAAGCACTTTTTATTTTACTACGCTGAAGAAACCAACCAATGGAACGTGATGCGGATCCGTTGTGTCAGCACCAATATTGAAGCATGGTTAAATGGCGTAAAAATTACTAATTTTGATGGAGCTGGTATCTTAAATGATGAAACGCACACGAAATTAAATGTGGCAATGAAAGGACATATCGCCTTTGAAATTCGCGAAAAAGAAGCTTTGATTCTTCAGTTTAAAGATATTTACATCCAGGAATTGTAGTTCTCTTTCATCGACTAAAATCGAAGTACCTTTAATTCATTCAGCTTCCCAACAAAGATCAATACCAATATTTCCTAATCCCTGATACACGCTAATGTTTAGCATGTATCTGCTCTTTTGCCATGAGGATTCCAATATCGAAAAGATCCTTCGAGCTTTCGATTGATCGATGTCTTCAAGCTGAAAAGATTCGCCAACTGGAAAGACTTCTCTTCTAATTAATTATTCGATATACACAGACTCAACAATTCTGGAATGAACACAAAAAAAAAGCAGGCCTGTTTAAGCCTGCTTTCAACTATCTTATTGGATACTATATTCTACTAATAGAATTTAGAGCGTTTATCAATGATTTCAACGGCATCTTTATGAACCTGGTAAGCTTGGTAGTTTGCACGATAGCCTAATGTCTGATCCAGTCGTTTTTGTTCAGCCTGAACATCGTCATTTTTACCTTCCGTGATTGAGTTAACTTTCACCAGGTAAACCCCGTTGTTTCCAACTACCGGTTCCGAAACTTCATTTTGTTTCAAGCTGGCCACTGTTCCAACCAACGCTGGCTCAACACCAACAGCCGGGATAGAGACCGAATTGAAAGTAATGTTATTGGCGGTTTTAACTGTCAGGTTCAACTTATCGGCAATGGCCTGCAGGTCAGTTCCAGTAGCCTGAGCTTTCATTTTCTCAGCCAACGCTTTGCCTTTGTTTTCCTTGCGAACAGCCAATTCAACACGTGGTTTCACATCATCAAATGGTGCAACGCCTTCTGCAGTCGCGTCGGTCAATGCAGCAATCACAAAGCTGTCACCCAATTCGAAGATTGAAGAACCTTCCGTATTGTGAATGATATTACCTGTTTCGGCTTGGTAGGCTGCACGAATTAACGGACGAGCTTGATCCAGCCCATTAATATCGCGTTGATTTTCACCAACTTTTGCAATTCGTTTATTCAACTTGTCAGTAGCAAT
>DATFMO010000277.1:0-5580 GCA_035266925.1 Sunxiuqinia sp.
CAAATGCAATACCTGAAAAAGTTGATGCTATCGCGTCCGTATTTCCAACGGGTGCCCGATTCTACTATAGTGAATAACGGTACGCAAGGTGAAAAATACAATTATGAGATTGCTACCCGGGGAAAAGGCTATGCATTCATCTACACCTACAATGGCAGGAATATTGCAGTTAACATGGGCAAAATTGAGGGGAAAGAGGTAAGAGCAAATTGGTACAATCCTCGGAATGGGGAAACAACAGAGATTGGAAAATTTGCCAATGAAGGTGTGCATGAGTTTGATCCTCCCAGCGAAGTTGAGAATGGAAATGACTGGGTGTTGATTTTGGATTCAGCAAAATAGACAGATGTAATTATGATTAAAAACGATTGGATATTGTTGCTTTTGTTGGTGGCCTTGGCGTCCTGCCAACAGGAAAAGGAATATTACGTTTTTTCAACCTTTCGGGAACCTGCCGATAAAGGCTTATTTTTGGCATACAGTGAAGATGGCTACCACTGGAAAGATTTGGGTGGACCATATCTGGCTCCTGAAGTTGGCCAGCAAAAAGTGATGCGCGATCCGTCGATCGTCAAAGGGCCGGATGGAACGTTTCACCTGGTTTGGACTTCCTCATGGCGAGGCGATTTGGGGTTTGGTTATGCCAGCTCCAAAGATTTGATCCATTGGTCGAAAGAACAATTTATTCCCGTGATGCAAGATACGTCAACGGTGAACGTTTGGGCGCCGGAATTGTATTATGACAACGACAGCAATCGGTTTATCATCGTTTGGGCGTCCACGATTCCGTTTAAATTTAAGAAAGGCATTGAGGATGAGAAAAATAATCATCGTCTGTATTATACCACAACCAAAGATTTCAAGGCCTTCACTAAAACCAAACTGTTCCTTGATCCCGGGTTCAGCTCAATTGATGGTACCATTGTGAAACGTAGACCGGAAGATTACGTATTGGTGTTCAAAGACAATACCCGCCCCATGCGAAACCTGAAAGTCGCCTTTGGAAAAAGTCCGGTTGGCCCGTGGACGGACATTTCAGCGCCGTTTACACCTTTTTTAACAGAAGGACCAACCGTGGAAAAAGTGGGTGACGACTACCTCATTTATTACGATGCGTATGGCGAGCATAAATATGGCGCTGTCCGTACAACAGACTTTAAGCACTTTACCAACATCTCGGATGAGATTTTCTTGCCGAAAGGGCACAAGCATGGCACAATTTTTAAAGCCAGTAAAAAAGTTGTTGACCAATTGGTCAAAGAAGCAGCACAATAGAGTTTACAGTTGCAGTCTCAGTTTTCAGTAAAAGAAAATTAGATGCATCATGTTGGCTATTTTGAGTACTAAAGAATTTAAATGGGATAGTTAACAACCTGAAGGGGTGAAACAATAATAGCCTGGGGCAGCGCCCCTGGGATTAGAGAATAAATATTTTTTAGGCGCATTCAATAGTGAATTGAAAAGAGAAAGCGTTTCATGCGCCGCAATACCAATCGTTGAGATTGTAAATAATGGAATTTAATACCAATCGTGAATTGAAGCGAAAAATAAATAAATAGATGAAAAGGTTAAAGAAACTAGGTATGCTGATCACCGGAGCGATTCTGATGACAGGTCAGCTGCAGGCTCAGGATATTCCGCATTATGTGGGAAAAACGTTGAATAATCCCGATTATCATACCGGTCAATTGAAGTTGGCGAAAGGAGTCCATAATATTCAGGTGTTGCGAGCCAGCCGCGAGCATCCTGAAATTGCAGCGGGCTTTGGCTGGACCTACAACCATGCGCCAATGTTGGCGTATTGGAATAACCAATTTTACCTGGAATACTTGAGTGATTCGGTGGGCGAACACATTCCACCGGGCCAAACATTCCTGGTGACTTCCAAAGATGGTTACAATTGGAACAAGCCGGAAGTGTTGTTCCCGGAATACAAAGTGCCGGACGGAACTACCAAACCCGACATTGATAAAGTGGCACACGATGTCATTGCCGTAATGCACCAGCGCATGGGATTTTACGTGTCAAAAGATAAACGCTTGTTGGCATTGGCCTATTACGGTATCTCTCTTGGCCGCCACGACAGCCCGAATGATCACCATGGCATCGGCCGTGTCGTGCGCGAGTTGTACAAAGATGGAACGATGGGACCCATTTATTTCATTCATTACAACCACAACTGGAATACGGAAAATACCGATTATCCATTTTATAAAAGCAGCAAAGACAAAGGATTCGTAAAAGCTTGTGATGAGCTAATGAGTAAACCGCTGGAAACCCAGCAATGGAATGAAGAGTCAGATGTGAATGACCCACTGATTCACCTCAAAGGCGAGTACAAAGCGCTGAGCTATTATCATTTGTCTGATGGGCGAGTGGTTGGATTCTGGAAACACGCCCTGACTGCAATCAGTGACGACGAAGGATTGACCTGGGAACACAAGCCGGTTCGTGCACCGGGCTTCGTGAACAGCAACGCTAAAATTTGGGGACAGCGCACCTCTGATGGAAAATATGCCGCTGTTTACAACCCGTCTGATTTCCGCTGGCCATTAGCTATTTCTACTAGTAATGATGGCCTGAGATACGATCACTTGTGGTTGGTGAATGGCGAAATTACAACCATGCGTTATGGAGGGAACTACAAATCGTACGGGCCGCAATATGTTCGTGGTATCCAGGAAGGAAATGGAACGCCTCCTGATGGAAACCTCTGGGTGGCCTACAGCATGAACAAGGAAGACATGTGGGTGTCCAGCATTCCTGTGCCAGTGACTGACAAAGCTGATGAGCAGGTAAACGAAGTATTTAATGAGATGGCGCCGGGAAAAGAGTTGGATCAATGGAACTTTTTTAGTCCGGTTTTGGCGCGGGTCAACATTGAAAAAGATGCTGCCGGCACGCGTTGCCTGGTGTTGCACGACAAAGATGCGTTCGACTATGCAAAGGCTGAACGGTTGTTTCCTGCCGGGGACAGTGTGAACGTGGAGTTCACGGTGGAACCGCAACAGGCTGATCACGGCCAATTGAATGTAGAATTGCAGAATGCCATAGGAACAGCTGCCCTGCGTTTGACATTCACCCCGGATGGAAAACTACAACAGAAAAACGGGTATCGCCAGAAAAATATCATGGACTATGAAGCGGGCAAAAAATACGACATTCGTATCGATGTCACTGCCGACAATCGTTTTTTCTACGTCTACGTCGATGGAAAGCGAAAATCTGTTGGTCTGTGCTTTGCGCCGGTTCATGAAGTGCAACGGGTTACTTTCAGAACCGGGGAAGTGCGTCGTTTCCCAAATGTGGACACACCGACTGACCAGGATTATGATGTAAAGGACCCAGGGAAAATGATTCCTGAAGCCAAATACAATATTTATTCATTAACGACAAAAGAATTATAGTTCAAGATGATACAAAAAAGAAAATATCTTTTACCCATAATAATGGTCGCCTTGTTTGGAATCCCGACTATTTCTTCGGCCAACGCTGGCAACAAGCGAGGCCAACAAAGCGAACCGATATTAAAAGCTGACAACTTCAAACACTATGTGGATTATTTCAACCGCATGGAAGATGAAAATATTGCCAATGCCATCCCAAACTCGGAATCGTGGGCTTGGATGAAAAAGAACATCCCGTTGTTTGAATGTCCACAGGACAACTTTGAGGAAATGTATTATTATCGTTGGTGGAGCTTGCGCAAGCATATCATTAAAACACCAAAAGGTTATGCGTTCACCGAATTTCTAATTCAACGTTCGTATGCTGATAAATACAACCTGATTAGTTGTGCGCTGGGACATCATATCATGGAGTCGCGTTGGTTGCACAATCCGGTCTATTTACAAGACGATGTGCATGTGTGGTATCGCGGAAACGATGGTGGTCGAATGAAAAAATTGATGAAATTTAGCAGTTGGACTGCCTACGCATTGTATCAAAGTTATTTGGTGCAGGATGACCAATCGTTTGTTACCGACATGCTGCCTGACTTGACGAGCGAATACATGGCTTGGGAGGGGCAGCGTCGTTTGCCAAATGGTTTATTTTGGCAATACGATGTGCGTGATGGGATGGAGGATCAAATCAGTGGTGGACGCCACGTAAAAAACGAACGTCCAACCATCAACAGCTACATGTTTGGAAATGCAGAAGCAATCTCCAAAATTGCTGATTTAAAAGGAGAAAAAAAGGTTGAAAAGCTTTTTAAAGCGAAGGCAGATACCTTGCAACAGTTGGTGCAGGACAGCCTTTGGAATGCCCAGGCTAATTTCTTTGAAACTGTTGAGGAAAAAGGTGGTTTTGCCAATGTCCGCGAAGAAATTGGGTTCATCCCCTGGTATTTTAATTTGCCATCCAACAAATATTCGGTGGCCTGGAAACAGCTGATGGAGCCGAACGGGTTTAATGCGCCATTCGGCATTTCAACGGCCGAGTTGCGTTCGCCGGATTATCGCTCACACGGTTGTTGCAAGTGCGAATGGGATGGCCCGGTTTGGCCATTTGCAACGTCACAAACCTTGACGGGAATGGCCAACTTGTTGAATAATTACAACCAGACTTTTGTCAACGATAGCGACTATTTTCATCAAATGGAACGCTATGTGGAATCACAATATTACCGTGGCCGCCCATATGTTGGCGAATACCTCGATCCTAAAACCGGCTACTGGTTAAAAGGGGACCAGGAACGCAGCCGCTATTACAACCACTCAACTTTTGAAGATTTGATGATCACAGGCTTAATTGGTTTGCGTCCTCGCGCTGACAATATCATTGAAATCAATCCATTGTTACCTGCCGGAAAATGGGATTGGTTCTGTCTGGATCAAGTGAAGTATCACGGGAAAATGCTGACCATTGTGTGGGACAAAACCGGCGAGAAATACCATAGCGGCAAAGGATTATACGTGTTGGTTGATGGAAAAGAAGTTGGCCGCGTTGATCACCTCGGACACCTGGAATGTAAATTATAAACTAAATAGTCTTTGCAAGAAAACTCTCCCGAATAATCGGGACGTTACTCTCGCTTTTGAATCAGTCATTTACCATTAGTAAACTTCTTGGATTCAAAAACTTCGAAAGCCTTGTCTTTGAAATTTTCTTATCAAAGACTTAAAAAATGTAGTTTTCTTGCAGGTTCTTAATACTAAACAACTATGCAATCTTTTAAACAACGACATTTTAAACCAACATTATTTCTGCTCGGTGGTTTGTTTTTTGTTTTCAGTACTGCTTTTTGTCAAAACGATCAGGACAGGATGGAGCAAAGAAAAAAAGCCACCGAATGGGTGAGCTCGCTCAAACTGAATGACAATGCAAAGGAGGATCGTGTGATCAACGTGGTCACTAATCATTTAATGGCTGTTCGCACCTGGCACAATGAGCATTCACCCGACGAAGTGCCTGAAGGTATCAATCCATACACTGGCAATCCGTTGAGCAAAATGGATCGGCAAATTATTGTGGATTCGACTTTACCAAAGTCAGTGCATGAAAATCTGATGAACGGCTTGCGCAAAGAACTGACAGAAGATCAGGTAGAAGCCATTCTTGATAAATACACAGTTGGCA
>DATFMO010000278.1:0-3342 GCA_035266925.1 Sunxiuqinia sp.
CCAGGAGTTGTCGGATAGATTTGACTAAACGATCCGTTGATAGCAGCAGCTTTGAAAAGTTGGAAGGTTGCCCCTTGAGTGTAAGTAGCACTGCTTTTGTTGGATACGATTAGCGTACCATTTAAATTGATCACGCCCTTAACATCGGTCAAATCAGCTGCTTTTGTGCTCGCATCTACATCAACCATCATGGTTGATTGGTTGCTTAGGGCGAGATTGCCGCCTATTTTGAATGACGCCAGTTGAATGTATCCGGGAATGAAAGCTCCGCCATCTTCAACAATTACAGCTCCGCTAACAGCACCGGTTCCACCAATAAAGGCGCCATTTTTACAGCGAACATTCCCGGACCCTGTCGCACTTCCATTTTGGTTGTTCAAAATCAAGGTACCTTGTTCAACCGTAGTGTTACCCGAGTAAGTATTGCTTCCAGTCAGTGTCCACCGGCCGGTACCTGTTTTGATGATGGAAGCAATAGCGCCAGAATTTTTGTATTGATTGTTGTTAATCGTTCCTGCAAATGTTGTGTTTGTATTGGCTCCACCAACTTTCCAGGTGATTCTATTACTGGTTTGTCCTCCGGCTCCCAAAATAGCTCCAGATGGACCGGAAATAGCTCCAACAGGGATTTCAGAGTTTTCTGATTTGCCATAAATCATTTGTACCTGGTCTTCAAGTTCCACTTGCGCTTTTCCAAAACCTTTGGAGTTGCTTACAATGAACCAGCCACCATCGGCATCTGTCCTCACCTGAATGGTCCCTTCAAATTGTGACCAGTCGCCTCTCAGTTCATTTCTAATCCATGGCGAGAAAACGTTTAGGGTTCCTGCACCTGTCAATTTTCCAGAAAGTGAACATCTGCTGTCCATGTTTAGAGTTCCGGTTTGACCTTCTTCAACAACCATGTTCCAGGCACAATTATCGGTATAGCTGTTCATGTTGTTGTACATATTGAGCGTACCTCCCTGGAAAACAACTTCATTCCCAGGACCGGTATAATTGGCATCTTCATCGGCAAGGGTAAGTGTCCCTCTTTTCAAAATGGTTCCCTTCATGTTATTCGAGTGTACAATCAAGTTTCCATTTCCTTCTTTGATCAAACGTCCCGTTCCGGTTACTGGTGAATTTAAGGTGACTAATCCACTGTTGGACATCACATTAATTGCTCCATCATTTGAGCCAATGGTTACGGCACGATCCGTTAGCATGTTGCCAGGATTCCTGATTTCCAGCGCTCCACCGTCAATTACCAGGTTTCCAGCATCGGCCGATGCAGCTCCAATACCACTTGGGGAGCCACCATTGTTAATCTCAGGAATACTCAAAATTCCATCTTTAATCGTTGTTTTACCCGTGTATGAATTCGAATTTGCAATTGTTAATTTTCCAGAACCTTGTTTGGTCAATGAAGCATTTCCAGTCATTCCGCCTTCGCCGTAAATGGTCATGTTTTTTGAGGCGTCAAACAAAAAGCCTCCAATATAATAAGGGCCAACAAGGTGGACATTTGTCTCTATAGCCTGGTCATTAAAAATGACAGAGTCTTTACCAATAAAATAATCAGCAACTCCGCCTTTTAGCCAGTTTTTCTTATTGAAAATATCCCAATCGTTGTCAACGCTTCCTTGCCAGATTACTGTTGAGGCAGCACGGGTTTCCGGAATGACCAGTTGAAGTTCGCCTGCGTTGTATTCCAACGAGTGCGCTGTTCCTGCCAATCCTGAAACCGAGATGTTGTCCAGATCACCAATAAAGGTTCCGCTGACCTTCGCCAAGGTGTATGTTCCGGTAGCTAATTTCCCATCCAGGCTTTTAATGTTGATTGTTGTTGTCCCTGTTACATCCAGGTCACCATCAATCATAATTAGGTCATTGGTTTTTGTGGCTCCAGTGGCATCATCCGATAAGTCCATTGAGATGGTTGTGTTTGGCGAAACAGCTAGCTTTTGGTTGATGAAAAGGGTATCCGCTACGCCAATTGAATCACTGACGATCAAGTTGGAATATTTTTCCAACGTCAATCCTTTGTTGAAATGACCGTTACCGCCAAACGTTGCAAAACGTTTCACAAATACAGGACTGTTGGAAACGGTTCCATTCATGAGCAGTTCGCCATCCCACACACGCGTGATTCCTTTGTAGTTACAATCGTTATCGATGGTCAGCTTACCTTTTCCGGCTTTGGTGAGATCAGCTTCCCCGTTAATTTCACCGGTACCTGCAAATGCATAGTTGTTTGGAGAAATGACGCGAAGATCGGCGGGGTGTAAGTCACCTGACAATTTTATCGTATCACTGTAGTTTCCTGAAATGTCGAACAATACACTGTCGCCATTTTGGAATTTAGTTGTATTCCCACGGTCATCCCAAGCCATCGATGAATTCAAATCCCAATTTCCCGAGGTATAAACTTTTTGACCGTTCATCAGGATTGGTGCAGGAGGAATAGAGTCCATTCCATGTCCAATGAAGAAGCTTGGATGTGGCGGCTGGTTGTATGAGTTTGGTTGCCAGCCAATCGCTGCCCTGTATTGTGGATCCTGCATCAGGGTATAAATCTTCAGGTTGGTGGTGTCGGTTGTGGTGTACAAACGCAGAGCACTATTATCAGCAGTGTGCCAAATCACTTCTTCCCGCCAGTCTCCCAAAATATCGGCGCTCACACAAGGAGTTCCCTTGGTCCAGTTATTTGACCGGGTTCCGGTAGCCAGCAACAATTGCTTGTTTTGGCCATTGTTGTATTTGGTAATGGTACCCACTCCGTAATTGCCATGCCATTCATGATCCAACATCTCACGCAGGGGATCACCGTCCCACCAAATGAAAAAATTCATGGACGATGGGGGTGCGAGGTTGGTAATTTCTTTGCCTGTGGAACTCAAGAATGGGAAGTCTGTTGGCCCCCACATTTCCATTCCTGGATAGTCCGGAGTGATATCGGCGCAACCAGCCCGTCCCATGTCGCGGCCAACACTTTTGTAAAAGAAAATTTCACCGGTTCGGGCATCACGGTAGTCACCTCCGGTTTTATTTTCGAGGCAGGCAAAAAATTCCAGCCCTTTCCGGTCGGGGTTGATATCGGCTAGGTGGAGCGCATCTCCGTGCCCAAGCTCGGTCGAATACAATCCTTTTCCATTGTCGTCAACACACATGGAACCATACATGATTTCATCTCGTCCATCGTCGTCAACATCGCCTTGCGTGAGGTTGTGATACCCTTGCTTGGCATACGGAAAGTTTCCCGGTTGATCA
Source organism: Sunxiuqinia sp. (assembly GCA_035266925.1). Classification (GTDB taxonomy): domain Bacteria; phylum Bacteroidota; class Bacteroidia; order Bacteroidales; family Prolixibacteraceae; genus Sunxiuqinia. The sequence continues at coordinate 3,253 of DATFMO010000278.1, forward strand.
GAATCAAAATGCCATTCCTTGGTCAGTTTCCCATTTTTGAAATTAAATGCTTCCAGCGCAATTTTTTCATAAATTCCGCGGCTCACCACG
>DATFMO010000279.1:0-6360 GCA_035266925.1 Sunxiuqinia sp.
GATTTGATTGCTGATTGTGGCGTGCCGGCACGACTTTCAGAAATCAATATTCAGGAATCGGATTTGGATAAGATGGCCGATTCCGCCATTCTGGTTCAGCGATTGTTAAAAAACAATGTGAAGGAGCTGACCCTGGAAGACATCAAAACGATTTATAGAAACGCATTATAGAACCATGAAGTTGGAGAAAAAATACCAGGGAGTCGTGGTTCCCATGTTGACGCCATTTCGAGAGGATTTGACGATTGACGAAGACGCTGTAGGGCGAATTGTTGATTCGTTGCTGGCGGCGGGTGCGATCCCTTTTGTGCTAGGTACAACCGGGGAATCGGCCTCAATTTTCGCATCGCAAAAAGAGGTATTGGTGAAGTCGACCGTTGCAAAAGTGAATGGTCGTTCGTTGGTTTACGCCGGGATCTCATCAAACTGTTTCAGCGAATCCGTTGAATTTGCAAAACGATATGCCGATTTGGGAGCCAATGTATTGGTGGCAACACTGCCAGCATATTATCCGCTGAATGAGGATCAGATGTTGTGCTATTTCGAAGAGCTAGCCGATCAGGTGCCACTTCCGTTAATGATATATAACATGCCAGCCACCGTGAACATGTCGATTCCGATTGATTTGATCGACCAATTGAGTTATCATTCCAATATTGTTGGGGTGAAGGATTCTGAGCGCGGTATGGAGCGATTGGATCGGTCCATTGAGCTGTGGAAAGATCGTCCGGATTTTGTGCATTTCCTGGGGTGGGCTGCACAGTCGGCACATGCGTTGGCAAATGGCTCGGACGGAATTGTCCCTAGCACCGGAAACTTTGCACCAGGATATTACATTCGATTATACGATGCTGCCCGAAAAGGTGATCAGGAAACTGCGAATCGCTTACAGGCTGCCACTGATGAATTGGGCTTGTTATATCAAAAAGACCGGTTGTTGAGCCAGTCACTACCCGCCCTGAAAGTAGTGATGAGTGTCAAAGGCTTGTGCGGCCCCGAAGTTTTGCCCCCCATGTATCGACAGAACGAAAATCAAGAAGCCGAATACGTTGAACAAGTGAAGAAGAAGTTATCCCAAATGAATATTGATTATTGAAATGAATTCTACATCATACAAACCGATTTTAGCAATTACAATGGGCGATCCGGCTGGGATTGGGCCTGAGATTGCGGCTAAAACGTTTGCTAACGCAAAAGCTTATGAGGAGTGCAGACCGCTCCTGATTGGTAATGCTTCCATCATGGGAAAAGCGATCGCAATTACAAAGTCTGACTTGAAGATGAATGTCATTGACAAAGTGGAGGATGCTCGCTTTGAGTTGGGTACCATGGATGTTTTCAATCTGGATGTTGAAAATCCTGATGCCATTCAGTTCGGAGTTGTTTCTGCCGTTGCGGGTGATTTGGCATTTCGGGTGGTGAAGACAGCCATTGATTTAGCCTTGAGCAAAGAAGTAGATGGAACAGTTACCGGACCGATTCACAAAGGTGCGATCAATGCAGCTGGTCATCATTTCTCCGGACACACCGAAATTTACGCTCATTACACAAAGACCAAGAAATACGCCATGTTGTTGGCGGAACAAAATCTTCGGGTGATCCATGTGAGCACGCATGTTTCGCTTCGTCAGGCCTGTGATGCAGTAAAAAAAGATCGTGTCATCGAAGTGGTTCATCTATTGAATGACAGTTTGAAACGGTTGGGCATTGAAAATCCACGCATCGGGGTGGCTGGCTTGAATCCTCACTCCAGCGATGATGGCTTGTTTGGATGGGAAGAGAAAGAAGAAATTATTCCGGCGCTGGAAGTTGTTCAAGCTGAAGGAATCAATGCTGAAGGTCCTGTTCCACCGGATACTATGTTTGCCCTGGCAAAAGGTGGAAAATTCGACGGATGTGTGGCCATGTATCACGACCAGGGACATATTCCGTTTAAGGTTGTCGGCTTTAACTGGGACGAGGAAACCGGAAAAATGAAAAGTGTGAAAGGCGTAAATATCACCTTGGGGCTTCCAATCATTCGAACATCTGTTGATCATGGAACAGCTTTCGAAATTGCAGGCAAAGGAATTGCGAGTCCGGACGCTTTGTTGCTGGCCATGAATTATGCAACAAAACTTTACAGTACAAAGAATTTATAATTGATAAGAAGCATGATAGCAGTTATTGCAGATGATTTTACAGGTGCAGCGGAGATCGGAGGCATAGGCTTGCGTAGAGGAATGAGAGTGCAAATTGAGACTACGATTGAAGGCGCTGAAAATACAGATTTGCTCGTCATTGCAACAGATACACGCTCGCTCCCCGGAGATTTAGCGAAAAAGGAAATTTCAAAAATTACCCAACAATTAATCGCCCTTAAACCGGATTTTATTTTTAAAAAGCTCGATTCCGTTTTACGTGGAAATATTTACGAAGAGCTGATTGCTCAAATTGATTCATCCACCCGTAAAAAAGCATTAGTAATCGCTGGTAATCCTCATTTTAACCGCGTCATCAGCAACGGTGTTTATTATGTCGATGACATCCCATTGGAGAAAACGTCGTTTGCGAATGATCCTGAGTTTCCAAGGGAGACTTCCAACGTGAAGGCAATTGTTGGTGAGGATAAACCAGAGGTGGTTTCGTTGAATGTTTCTCAGGATTTGCCGACTGATGGAATTATCATTGGGGATGTGAAAGATGAAGAAGAAATGCTTCAATGGACTCACAAGATTGACAATCAGACCATTGCTGCCGGTGGGTCAGGCTTTTTTGATGTGCTGCTTCGCGAGAAATGGCCGAATTACCAGGAAAAGGAGCCGGTGACTTATGTGTTGGGCAAGAAATCCTTGTTTATATTTGGAAGCACTTTTCCCAAGAATGCTGAAGTGATGGAGAAATTTAGGAAGGAGAATGTTCGAATCATGAATATGCCTGAGGAAATTTACCTGAACAAGGATTTTGAATCTAACCTATTGATTAACTGGGTAAAGGAGATTGTAGGTCAACTTCAGGATAAAAATAAAGTGGTGGTAACGATCAATCATCAGGATAGCGATGAAGAATTATTGCCGGTGCGAATAAGGGAAAATGTCGGCTTGTTGGTCAGTAAAGTATTGCAACAGGTCACAATTGATGATTTACTGATTGAAGGAGGGGCGACGACCTCAATGATTTTAAAATATTTAGATATAAGACGATTGTTTCCTTTTCGGGAGCTAGATTTTGGGGTCATCCAGATGAAAGTCGATCAATTCCCCAACCTAATTGTAACCACAAAACCTGGAAGTTATTCATGGCCCGACAGTGTGCTTTTAAGCAAAACCAACAAAAAATCTAAAATCTAACAAACGAAATAAACGAATAAACTATGCAGCCTATTCCATCGATTCACGTCGTTGATTACATCATTATCATCTTAACATTGCTCCTTTCGTTGGGCGTCGGATTTTGGTTTTCGCGACGACAAAAAGATACGGACAACTATTTCAAAGCTGGTGGAAGACTTCCTTCCTGGGCCATTGGTATTTCCATCTTGGCGACACTGATTAGTAGTGTCACCTTTTTGGCGTATCCTGGTGAAGGCTATTCTTCAAACTGGATCCGGCTGGTGCAAGGCTTGATGGTGCCGGTCGTGCTGGTAGCAATCGTCGGCTTCGTGGTTCCGCTTTTCAGGCAAGTGATACGCCTGAGCACCTATGAATATTTTGAGAAACGATTTGGCTTTTTTGCTCGAATATATAGTTCGATCAGCTTTGTGCTGACACACTTTTCCAAGATGGGAACCGTCTTTTTTCTGATTGCCCTGGCACTGAGTAAAATGACGGGAGTTCAAACATCGACCATCATTTGGGTCATTGGTGCAGCGGTGATTGTATTGACCATGCTTGGTGGAATTGAAGCGGTGATCTGGTTGGATGTCATCCAGGGTTTCCTGCTGATTATCGGTGGAATTATCGCACTTGCGATTTTGCTTTTTACACCGGAAGGGGGACCGATGGAAGTCTGGAACGTGGCCATGAAAGGCGGGCACATCGGTTTTGGTCCGTTCGACTGGGATTTTGTCAACCTGACCTTTTGGGTGATGGCGCTGAACGGCGTTTTTTACGCCATCCAAAAATATGGGACCGACCAAACCATTGTGCAGCGTTACCTGACTGCCAAATCAGATAAGGAAGCTGTGAAAGCTTCCTTGATTGGGGTTTTGCTGAGTGTTCCGGTTTGGGCGATGTTCATGTTTATTGGTACGGCCTTGTTTTCGTATTACAAAATTACCGGCGATGCCTTGCCCGCAAATATTCGACCGGATGCAGTTTTCCCATATTTCATCATGACCAAACTGCCGGTTGGTGTGGTTGGCTTGATTTTGTCGGCCTTGCTTGCAGCTGCCATTTCAAGTCTTGACTCTGATTTGAATTGTTTGTCGGCCATCTTTATGGAAGATTATTATACGCGGATATTCCCCGATACGGATGATAAGAAACGACTTTTCATGAGTAAGGTTTTTATTGTTCTTGCTGGGCTTGGAGCCATTGCCGTGGCTTTGTTTTACGTGAGTTCGGGATCGGGAGGTGTGCTGAAAACCGTGTTCACCTTGTACGCCATCTTCTCTGGTGGAATTGCGGGGATGTTCTTACTGGGCATTTTTAGCAAAAAAGCGAACAAGCAAGGGCTGTACTGGGGAATTGGCGCCAGCGTATTGTTTACAGCCTGGGCACTTCTCACTTCAACACCAATTGAGATTGGCGGAAAAAGTATCCTGTTGATCGATATGGGCAATTTCAATTATCATCAGCATAAATACATGATTGGCGTGTACAGCCATGTGATTCTGATGGTTGTCGGTTATTTAGCAAGCTTGTTGTATAAGAACGGGGTGGTTGACGATACCCTGACTTACTACGGATATGTGCGCATGAAAAAAGAGGGGAGATTGAAAAAGCCATTTTAGAAAAGACATTTAAAAACCATTTTAAACCATTTAAAACCAACTAATATGCAACGCTCGGTTTCTCAATCGTCGAAACCTTATGAGCCTGTCATACTATTGGGGTATGTTTTCTTTTCAGAAAAACAAATAATGGTTTTTAGAAGAAAATAATTTGTGCTGAAGGATGGATTGGTCGCATCGTTGCGCCCTCCATTTTTAGGAAACTAATTCAGATAGATCAACAAAAACCATAAAAACGATGAAGAAACTATTTGTCATTATCAGTTCCGTGATTTTTCTGTTTGCTTGTACGCAACAGAAAAGTGCGCATAAAAGTATGCCTTTGTTGAAAGTGTCTGACAATGGACACTATTTGATGGACTCCGACGGGAATCCGTTTTTCTGGCTGGGCGATACCGGCTGGTTATTATTTACCAAACTAAACCGGGATGAAGTAAAGCAATACCTGGACAATCGCGAACAGAAAGGCTTCAATGTAATTCAGGTAATGGTGTTGCACAGTGTCTCAGCCGCGAATATTTATGGCGACTCTGCACTGGTGAATCGCGATGTGGCTCATCCACTGACGACTAAAGGGAAAGCATTCGAAAATCCAGAGGAATACGATTACTGGGACAATGTTGACTATGTTGTTAACGAGGCTGGTAAGCGTGGCATTTATATCGCCATGGTGCCTGTTTGGGGCGGCAATGTAAAAGCAGGCTATGTGGATGTTGACCAGGGAAAAGCTTATGCCGAATTTTTGGCCAATCGCTATAAAAATGCGCCCAATGTTATATGGGTTGATGGGGGTGATATCCTTGGAAGTGACTCCATCGCCGTTTGGAACACCATTGGATCAACACTGAAACAGGATGATCCGAACCATTTGGTTACTTTCCACCCACGAGGACGGATGCAGTCTTCCATGTGGTTTCAAAATCAAAGCTGGCTCGATTTTAATATGTTTCAGTCAGGCCACCGCCGCTACGATCAGGATGATACCAAACTGGCGTATGGCGAAGACAATTGGCGCTATGTGCAAACCGATTGGCATTTGGAGCCAACCAAACCCACCATTGACGGAGAACCATCTTATGAAGGTATTCCACAGGGACTACACGATACCACACAACCGTATTGGAATGATGCTGATGCTCGACGCTACGCGTACTGGGCGGTGTTTGCAGGAGCTGCCGGTCACACCTACGGAGACAATGCTGTGATGCAGTTTTACGGGCCAACAGACAATGGCTCAGCCTATGGTGCCAAAGAATTTTGGACCGAAGCGATCAACGACCCGGGAGCAGGGCAAATGCAATACCTGAAAAAGTTGATGCTATCGCGTCCGTATTTCCAACGGGTGCCCGATTCTACTATAGTGAATAACGGTACGCAAGGTGAAAAATACAATTATGAGATTGCTACCCGGGGAAAAGGCTATGCAT
>DATFMO010000280.1:0-15752 GCA_035266925.1 Sunxiuqinia sp.
TAACTTATTTGAATGAAAATTGGTCGAAGGACGATGGTGGACAACTGATTTTGTATCTGGACAACCAGAATCTTCACATCACTCCCAAGTGGGGCGTCACGGTCATTTTTAAAAGTGATTCGATTGAACATGAAGTGCTGCCAGCCAAACGCAATCGGTATAGCGTGACAGGTTGGTTAAAATAGCCGGAAGATGATGTGTTTTCAGATTTGATTTTTAACAATCCCTTATTTCTATTGTTTTAGTTTTTATAGGATTATCCAAACAATGTCAAATCAAAACTAGAATGTTATGCCACATAAAGTTAGAATAATACAAAAATCATGGCTCACGCACGATGTCATGCAATTCAAACTGTCAAAGCCCCACGGTTATAAATTCATAGCTGGACAAGCAATTGAAGCCAGCCTTGACCAACCAGAATTCAAGGATGTATGGTCGCCGTTTACCTTCACCAGTCTAAGCACAGATGATTTATTGGAACTAACAATAAAAATGTACCCTGATCATAAAGGGTTAACGCTCGCTTTATCAAAACTAAACGACAACGATCAAATTTTGATTACCGATCCGTTTACCACATTCAAAAACGATGGTCCCGGCGTCTTTATTGCAGGTGGAACGGGAATTACACCGTTTATTGCTTTGATTCGACAAATGTACGTTGATGGTGAAGTTGCTGGCAGCACCCTGTTTTTTGCGAATAAAACAGGGAAAGATATTTTTCTGGCAGACGAATTCAGAAAAATGCTGGGTGATAAATTCATTAATATCCTCAGTCGTGAACAGAAAAATCCTTACCTGCACGGGCATGTGGACAAGGCATTCCTGCAAAAGCACATCTCCAATTTCAACCAGCCGTTTTACTTGTGTGGCCCTGACAATTTCGCGGAAGATATTTCAGCCTGCTTAAAAGAATCAGGCGCTAGCGCTGAAATGGTGAATCTGAGTACCTGAGTGTTTCGGAAAATCTTAGTGAAAAAACACCCATCCCAAAAACAGCTCGCTTCAAATGGTCAGTTTTTTAAGGCTCCCGAAGTAAAACAGGATGCCGGCAGATTCCATGAATTAAACAGGTTTGGGGTCGCCGGGTTGCTCCAGGCATAGTGCACATTAACTGGATTTTTTACTTCCGAAGAGGAAACAATCACCTGACCATTTTTGATGACCGCGTTGGCTGGGTGCCAGACACCATCCTCCCCTGCCAGTTCGAAAAGGGTGAGCTTTTCCCCTTCGACGTGCAGGCCGACTCCATAATCGAACGACACGATTACCTCCTTCCCTTCCACTTTGAAACCGGAAAACAGCGGCCCGGAAACCGGAAATTCTTTCATCCCATAGGTTTTACTGAGCACTAGGTCGGCAAAACGATGCCCGGCTGCTATTTTGTTTTTGGGATGAATATTTGTAGTGTCGCCAATGTCGCTCAATTCAATCATGCCTGTGTTTGGAACTTTCAATGCACGTCGTTGTGCCTCGCGCACTTTAACGCCAGCCGAGGGTACATATCCGGCCAGCGGTGCAATCTGTGCAAAATAAAACGGGAAATCGCGTTGAAAACCTTTCCGCCAACTTTTGATCAATGCAGTGAGCATATCGGTATAGGTGTCGGGGTTATCCGTATTGGCTTCACCCTGATACCAAAGCGTACCGGCAATCGGATACGCCATTAGCGGGACAATCATGGCATTGAAGCACACCCCCGGATCAATTGGGGCCCACGGATATTCTTTGAGTAGTTTCGAAGCAGCCAGCAAATTTTTGTTGTGAAGGATGGTATCTTTCGGGAGCCAGGTTTCAATGGGCGTGCCACCCCAGTTTGAACTGATCAGTCCAACTGGCATGTTCAGATTCGTTTGAAGCTTTTCACCAAAAAAATAGCCAATAGCACTGAAGTTCGGCATGGTTTCGGGAGAACACACTTCCCAATGCCCATCTACATCATAAGTTGGGTGATCAGCTGTGCGATCGGTCACCTCAAAAAAACGAACCTCCTTATTGGTAGCCTTTTTGATTGCCTCCTCCCCACCAATTATTCCAGCCCCGGTTGTCCATTCCATGTTCGACTGACCTCCCAACAGCCATACTTCACCGATCAGAACATCCTGAATATAAATCGTGTTGTAGCCTTCAATTTTTATTGAATAGGGGCCGCCTGCTTTCGGTGTTTTCAACTTGACCGACCAGTTGGCCCGATTATCAACTTCTGTTTTTAAGGTATCCGTTACCCAGCTCACCGTGACCTGTATCTTTTCCATGGGTTTACCCCAGCCTTTCAGTTTTACGGTTGAATTTTGTTGCAAAACCATGTGGTCTCCCCAAATAGAAGGAACCGAAATATTGGCCTTCAACGGCTTAGAAAGCAAAAGGGAAACGACCAGAAAACAAAAGGCCATTTTTGATTTCATACGATATAGACTGAAAGTATTAGCATGCGATGAGTTCAAGATTCTTGGATTTAAAAAGTTTCTTTTAGTACCGCTGAATCAGGAAAATTCCACCAATTAACAGTAAAATGCCTGCAATTCGGCCGACACTAATTTGGTGAACGGCCAAACCAAAATAGCCAAAGTGGTCAATAACAGAAGCAGCAATTAACTGACCGGCAATGGAGGCAGCCAACACGGTTGTTACTCCTATTTTGGGAATAAAAAAGATCACCGATGAAACGAAAATAGCACCAAGCATACCTCCTGCAAACAAGTACCAGGGGGCGGTTCTTACGTGGCCCCAATCAGGTAGATGAGTTCGAAAAATGAGGTTAAGTCCGATCAGACAAACGGAACCCACTAAAAAATTAACCAATGCACCCTGTATCGGATGTTTCAAATAGGTAGTCAGTTGGGTGTTTATACTTCCCTGAATGGCCAACAAAAAGCCGATCAATAAAACAATGATGGTGTAAACAATCTTCATGTCACATAATTTTCAATGACTGTAAAGATAATTCGGAATAAATGAAATCAAAAGATGGTTGAAAAACATAACGAAATAAGCAGAATGAAAACGAACCAGATTGTTTCAACTAAAAACAAGATAAAAAGCTAGTGAAACGAACAAGCCAATGACAACTAAACTCAAAAAACTCCAGGTGATTTTCCGCCGGGACGACTTGCTGCTTAAAGTAAGGGCGTAAACCATTTTCATCAGATTATTACTGTTTGTGGCATTGATGATTGCCAACCCCACCGTGAGCTGAGCAATTCCGGAATGTTGTTGCACCAGGTACAACAAAAAAGGATCAACGTCAAAAATTCCTACCAGGAATGCCAGTCCTGAAACACCGTTATTGCCATAGTGTTTCATCACCAATTCAGTAATCAGGGCAAACACCACAAACAAAACACCAAAAATTGTAGCTGTCTTCAGTTCCAGTGGGTTTTTACTGACAACCTCAGCGTCGACATGATCATCTGTTTTTTCTTGCTTACTTTTTTTCCGAAGTACCAATTTTGACAATCCAAAGGCCACCCCAAACATTAAAAGGAATGGGATTGTCAACATCATTCCAACCGATTGATTAAACATGTAAACCAACACCAATACCCGCAAATACATCATGCCATTGGCCAACATAATGGCCGATACCGATTGAGCCCCTGTTCCTTCGCGTTTTTCGCGCTTTGCAAGAATAACAGTTGTTGCCGTACTACTGTATATTCCGCCAAGTACACCGGAAAGCAATATTCCTGAATCCGGGAAAATAAACTTTTTCAACAGGTAACTTATATAAGATACACCGGAAACGACAACAATAGCCAACCATAATTTGGAAGGCGAAATGGGGATCATTTCAGAGATATTGGTTGACGGCAAAAGGGGAAGAATGATTCCGGCAAACGCAATGAATTTAGCCAATGTAATGAATTCTTCTTCAGATGCTTTTTTTGAAATCAACTTAAACTGGCTCTTCATTTCCGTTAAGATGAGGATGGCAACCACAAACGATAAAACCAGCCAAACTGGTTGTGTGAAAACTAATACCGAAAGACAATAAGTCAGCAAAGCCAGGATAGAAGTTGTCAGTCCGAATGACTTTTGCTGCTTGATTTTCTGAGAATATTGAACGGCGAGCAACAATCCGATGATAGAAATCCCGACCAGAAAAGGAAGATAGCTCTTCGGATCAGCAATATAGAGCACATAGCCTAACAGACCGATAAAGGTAAACGTACGATCGGTACCAAAAAGCAGGCTTTCATCATCACCTAGATGATGTCGTCGCTGTCCCAACCCAATTAACAGGGAGAAAACCAACACCAGGAAGAAGTTAATAATTTCCTTTGGTATGACATTCTGTAGGTCCATGCATTCGTCCTTTTAACAAAGATATTGTTTCGTACGATTGAATGCAACTATCCATTTTAGTTCCTCCGGAGGTGTGAAATTATCGTTTTCGTGTTCTTTCAACTCATCCAAGAGCTTTAACTTAAACTTTACGATGGGTTAAAATATATCCTGTTATTTTACAGAATCAAATAAAATGATCGTTTCCAGCGAATCGCTTTATTCAAATAACTATTAAATGCCATGATTTGCATTGAAATTTATTCATAAATTTGACTCCATATGACAAAAAAGATCTATCTCTTATTCGTTGTTGTGCTTATTTTTAACTCGGCAATGGGCCAAATTTCGGAAGAAAACAGCCTGTTTACTCCCGAACCAATGCGCACTGCTTCCCCTTTTTTATTTTCAGAAACAACACTGACGGCACAGGATCAGGCTTGGACGCTGAACTATTCCAGCAGTTACGGGCAACGTGTAAAAGGCCCATTTGGGTATGATGGCATTGGCCAACAATTTGCATTGAAGGGTTACCTGGGAAGTAAATTCACAGTGTATGCTAACGCATCATTTGGGGTTGCCAATGAAGGAGGCGACGTGATGAGTGCTCAGCAAGCCGAAGTAATTCGGGATTTTATTGGGGGCAACAAGCCAACCGGATTTCGACTTGGGCTGGGATTGGGCATCAACCGGGATTATAGCGATGTAAAATCGCTTTTGAGCCGGGTGACACTTTCTTTTGATCAATTCCGTTGGAAAGCTGGTGGAAATGTTTTATTTGAAAAGGCACTTGCCGGCGATCGGGATAAAATTGATGTTATCAGCAGCTTCGGATTCCACCACGAGCTTTTTAAAAATTTATATGGCGGTTTGGAAGCTGTTGGCGAAGATTTGGAAGGTTTGTGGGATGATGAGGAAGCTGAAGGTGGCGCCAAAGTTTTTATTGGCCCGTCGTTAAACCTGGCGCCGAGTGCATCCCGCTTTTCATTTTCCCTTTCGGGTGGTCCTGTTTTCTACGCATCGCGAAACCAGGCAACCAATTTTGAAGCTGTCCGTGAATTACCATCACAGACAGGGCTCACAATCCGCGCTAAAATTACATTTGATATTTCTGGCACCTAATCATAAAATAGTATGAACCAGTTCAAAAACACAAGTCGCTTAGCAATTGCTTTCACCATTTGCCTTTTCTCTTCTTTCCCAATTTTCGCACAAACTCCGGGAAAAGTAAAGCACTCGATCCAAATCCTTTTACCCAATGGCTGGAAGCTAACTCCTGCAGGTAGCTCCATAACACTAGGGGATTTCCCGCTGAACCTTAAAGTTAGTCCCGATGGAAAATATGCGGCTGTTACCAACAATGGTCAAAGTACGCAATCGGTAGAATTGATTGATCCACACCAGCAAAAGGTTCTGGATGAAAAAATTGTCAAAGAATCATGGTACGGGCTCGCCTTCAGCGAAGATGAGGAACATTTATACGCATCCGGTGGAAATGATAACATCATTCTTGACTTCCACATTAAGCAAAACAAGCTGGGCACTCCTGATACACTAAAATTGGGGCTCTCCTGGCCGAAGGAAAAGATCAGCCCAACCGGGATTGCCCTGGCAAAAGTCAATCCACTGATGTACGTGGTGACTAAGGAAGATAATCGGATTTACATCATCGACCTGAAATCGAAAACCGTGATTGATAAAGTTGATTTGCCGGGAATGGGATACAGTTGCGTTTTATCGCCGAATGAGAAAACATTGTACGTTTCAATCTGGGGGCAGGATGAAGTTGTTGCTTTTAATACGGAATCGAAAACCATTTCAGCAACTATTAAAACCGGGGATCACCCCAACGAATTGCTGCTGAACAGAGAGAGTAATGTGCTATATGTGGCTAACTCCAACAGCAATTCAGTTTCAGTCATCAACACGCAAACCAACAAGGTGATTGAAACACTTTCGGCAGCCTTGTACCCGACCCATCTAACTGGTTCCACAACCAACGGATTAGCTTTATCGCCAGATGAAGAGAAATTATATATTGCCAACGCCGACAATAATTGCCTGGCCGTTTTTGACGTATCGGAACCGGGAAACACCAAAAGTAAAGGCTTTATCCCAGTAGGCTGGTACCCCACAAATGTGAAAGTACTGGACAATAAAATTTTGGTGACTAACGGCAAAGGTTTCCATTCCATGCCAAATCCTGATGGACCACAGCCCATTAAAAAGAATGATGACAGTGGTTATCAAAAGGGCGTTTCGGCCAAAAAACATGTGCAATATATTGGTGGATTGTTTAAAGGAACGCTTTCCTTCATTGATGTTCCATTAGAGGAACAAATGAAAAATTATACCTCCGAAACTTATGCCAACACCCCATTCAATAATCAAAAAGAAAAAGTGGCAGATGGCGAAGCAGGCAATCCTATTCCTCAAAAAGTAGGGCAGCCTTCTCCCATCAAACACGTCTTTTACATTATCAAAGAGAATCGCACTTACGACCAGGTTTTAGGTGATGTAAAAGCTGGAAATGGAGACGATTCGCTCTGCATTTTTGGTAAAAATATAACGCCCAACCAACATGCCCTTACCAAAGATTTTGTGCTTCTTGACAACTTCTATGTTGATGCTGAAGTGAGTGCCGATGGCCACAATTGGAGCACAGCAGCCTATGCTACCGACGTGGTTGAGAAAACATGGCCAACTTACTACGGAAGTCATGGAGGTACTTATTTTTACGAAGGTGAAAAAGAAGGCGCTTATCCGCGTGATGGTTTTATTTGGAATTATTGCCAACGAGCCGGAATTAGTTACCGCAGCTATGGTGAGTTCAGCGCCGATGGCAAAACCCCTTTAAAAGCATTAGAGGGGCATATTTGTCCGCAATCTCCCGGTTTTGATATGACCATCAAAGACCAGGTTCGGATGGATATCTGGCAAAACGATTTCGATTCGTTGGTTGCAATCAATCAAGTGCCAAAGTTTAGTACAATCCGATTTAGCAATGACCATACAAGTGGGCAACAAAAAGGAGCCTACACTCCACAGGCTGCTGTTGCCGACAATGACCTGGCAGTCGGCCGGTTCCTGGATCATTTGTCACACAGTCCAATCTGGAAAGAATCGGTCGTTTTTATTTTGGAAGACGATGCCCAAAATGGGCCGGATCATGTGGATGCTCATCGCTCGCCGGTTTATCTGGCTGGCCCATACGTGAAGCGAAATGCGGTGATTCATAACATGTACTCCACTTCAGGTGTGCTTCGAACCATCGAACTCATTTTAGGACTTCCGCCGATGAGTCAATACGATGCGGCAGCCGCCCCCTTGTACAAATGTTTTACCAACAAACCCGATTTTACACCCTTTTCACATCATCCTTCAAACATCAATTTGAACCAGCGAAATACGGCCGACAATGCGAGCAGCCGAAAGTCTGCCACCTTCAACTTCGCCCATGAAGATGCAGTTCCTGACTTAGAATTGAATGAAGTGGTATGGAAAGCGATGAAAGGTGAAGATTCGGAGATGCCAGCGCCGAAACGAAGTGCTTTTGTTATTCTGGAAAAGAAAGTTGGCAATGATTGATTTGGTGATCGGGAAATTAGTCATTAGTGTGCTTGCCTCGAAAATAAAAAAAGGAGGAACTAAAGTCTTAAAAATGTTCCTCCTTTTTACGTCTCCACTATGAAATATTTAAATTTTTACTTTTGGATTGTTTTCATCGTTAATTGATGAACCTTTCATTTTTTGTGTATGGCCATTATTTTTGGGGACGAACTGCTTAAAATGCTTTTCGAATTCCTTTCTCATTTGATCAAATCCTTTCTGATCGAAAAATGAATCACCGGGGTTGGGCCCCCCCTTTAATTGCAATTGAGTTGAATCACCGGGACTTTGAAAGAATTGACGGAAATGATTCATCATCTCTGCCCTTAGTTGTTCAAAGCCATTCATTCCAGACATCGAATCTCCAGGCATCACCAGGCTGCTGTCATTCAATGCCGGATTAAAATGGTTAAAAAAATTCTGGCCACCTTGTGAGAAAAACTCATGCAAATCGCCAAATGGATCGCTTCCCATCATGGTCGAATCAGACATGACACCGGGCATATTGTTCCCGAAATAGGTTTTCATTTCTTCACGCATTTCTCCCATGCCCCTGCCATTCATCGTTGTATCCGCCCATGTTTTCACATAGGTTGAATCATAACCAACTAGATTGCCGTGGTCATCGTATTTTTTCTTTACTTTGATTTGTTCGTCGGGAGATTGGTTTTTGTGCACTTCTTGAGCAAAAACCAAATTGACGGCGAATAACAGGACCAAAATTGAAACTGTTGTTTTCATCGCTCTACAATTTTAAAGTTAATTTCTAATTTCAGCTTTAATGCCATGTTCAAAATACATGACTTAAAACTCTTCTATTCTGAAACCGAAATTACAAAATTGCTCTGCTAAAAAGTGCAAAAAAATATTAAAGAAACTAATTCACTTGTTAAGTAACTTCCTGATCTCAAACACAAAAAAAGGCTGAATGACAATTTTAGTCACTCAGTCCCGATGTTTTCATAGTATGATAGAAGCTATTTCACCAACTTTTTATACTTGATACGTTTTGGACCTTCATCGCCCAGGCGTTTTCGTTTGTTTTCTTCATATTCAGAATAGCTTCCTTCAAAGAAATAAACGCGTGATTCACCTTCAAATGCCAAGATGTGTGTCGCAATCCGGTCAAGGAACCAACGGTCGTGAGAGATGATCACAGCACAGCCTGCAAAATCTTCCAGGCCTTCTTCCAATGCACGGAGTGTGTTTACATCAATGTCGTTTGTCGGCTCATCAAGCAACAACACGTTGCCTTCTTCTTTCAAAGCCATAGCGAGATGCAGGCGATTTCGTTCTCCACCGGAGAGCACCCCACATTTCTTTTCCTGGTCGGCCCCCGCAAAGTTAAACCGTGAAACATAGGCCCGTGCGTTAACTTGCCGATTCCCTAACGCCATCAAATCATTGCCTCCTGAAATCACCTGGTAGACTGTTTTATTCGGATCGATATCTGCGTGTGACTGATCCACATAAGCAATCTGCACAGTCTCTCCCACATCAAACGTTCCTTTGTCAGCTTCAAGTTGCTTCATGATTAACTTGAAGAGTGTTGTTTTACCAGCGCCGTTCGGTCCAATTATACCAACAATTCCATTGGGTGGCAAGGTAAAATTAAGATCTTCAAAAAGCAGTCGTTCGCCAAATGCTTTCGCTACATCATTGACTTCAATGACTTTTTCGCCTAAACGTGGACCGTTTGGAATAAAAATCTCCAGCCTTTCTTCCTTTTCTTTGACATCTTCACTCATCAATTTATCGTAGGCATTCAAACGGGCCTTCGCTTTTGCATGACGAGCTTTCGGTGCCATCTTAATCCACTCCAGCTCACGCTCCAAAGTTTTTTGTCGCTTCGACTGCTGTTTCTCCTGCTGAGCCAGTCGTTTTGATTTTTGTTCCAACCAAGAAGAATAGTTTCCTTTCCATGGGATACCCTCTCCCCGGTCAAGTTCAAGAATCCATCCGGCAACGTTATCCAGAAAGTAACGATCGTGCGTAATACAAATTACGGTTCCTTTGTATTGTTGCAGGTGCATTTCCAACCATTGCACTGACTCAGCATCCAGGTGGTTGGTAGGCTCATCGAGCAGTAACACATCCGGTTCTTTCAACAGCAGGCGGCACAGGGCTACCCGACGCAACTCACCACCGGACAACTCACTCACAGATTGTTCACCCGGAGGACAGCGTAAAGCATCCATTGCCCGTTCGAGCTTTGAGTCGAGGTTCCACGCATCAAAACGATCGATCTTCTCTTGCAGTTGTGCTTGTTCGGCAATCAATGCATTCATCTTGTCGGGATCTTCCAACACCTCAGGCTCAGAAAACTTCAGGTTGACTTCTTCGTATGCCTTTAGCACATCGACAACTTCCTGAGCACCTTCTTCTACAATTTCCTTTACTGTTTTTGCCGGATCCAACTTGGGTTCTTGCTCCAAATAACCTACCGAGTAGCCTTGTGAAAACACCACTTCGCCCTGGTACGACTTCTCTAAACCGGCAATAATTTTCAGTAACGTTGATTTTCCGGAACCGTTTAAACCAATGATTCCGATTTTGGCTCCCAGGAAAAATGAAAGGGAGATATCTTTAAGTACTTGCTTTTGTGGCGGGAAAGTTTTACTGACCCGATACATCGAAAAAATGATCTTCTTATCGTCTGTCATAATATGGTAAATTTTAACACTTCAATCAAATGCAACCGTTCAGCTACCAAAATCTAATTTTCAATTAGCAAAAATAAAGGAAATTCAACACATATATCCTTACCTTTAAATATCATTTTAATTCATTAATAAAAAGCATTTTGAAAGTACTCATTGTCGACGATAATCCCATTAACCTCAAGTTTATGTATTACTCACTGCGTGGAGATTACGATATTGAAATGGCCGAAAATGGGTACGATGCTCTAAAAATGACTGAGGCTAATAAATACGATATGATCATCCTGGATTTGTGGATGCCTGATATAGACGGTGCTGAACTTGTTCGCCAAATCCGGTCGTTGAAAAGTAACGTCAACAACCAAACACCGGTGATGTTTTGTACGACGAGTTCTGCCGATCAGGATAAAGATCGTTGCTACTCCTTTGGTGCTGATGAATACCTTATAAAGCCCATTGAAGTTAAATTACTAAAAGAAAAGATGGAACAATATTTAGGCTAATGTGGTTAGCTTAATTCTTGCAGTTCGTGAAAAAAAAGAGCTGACCAAATGGTCAGCTCTTTTCTATTTTGTAGCAAGTTATTTTTATTCTGCTTTCTTCTCTTCATCGCCAGCTTCATCTTCTTTTGAATCTTCCGCTTTTGGCTCTTCTGCCTTTGGTTCCTCAACTTTAGCTTCTTCAGTAGTTTCAGCCTTTGGTTCGTCAACGACCTCGGTCTTTGGTTCTTCTGCAACTTCAGCTTTTGGCTCCTCAGCTTTCTCTTCCTTTTTAGGGGCAGCTGTCGGAGTTTCCGTCTGTGATGTTTTAGTACCGCCACCACGACGAGAACGACGTTTTTTCGGTTTTTCTTCTTTAGCAGTCAACATGTTTTCATTGTAGTCTACCAACTCAATGATACACATTTCAGCATTGTCACCCAAACGAGTTCCAGTCTTCAAAATACGAGTGTAACCGCCAGGACGATCGCCCACTTTTTCAGCCACATCGCGGAAAAGCTCGCTAACAGCACTTTTACTTTTCAACACGCTAAATACAATACGACGAGAATGAGTTGTATCATCTTTCGCTTTTGTAATCAGCGGCTCAACATACATCTTCAGTGCTTTAGCTTTTGCCACAGTAGTGGTGATACGCTTATGAAAGATCAATGAATTCGCCATATTTGACAACATGGCTTTGCGATGAGCACTCTTCCTTCCAAGATGGTTGAATTTCTTATTATGTCTCATTTCTGCTTAATCCTTGTCAAGTTTATACTTACTTATATCCATTCCGAAAGTCAGGTTCATACTGTTGAGCAAGTCATCCAACTCTGTCAACGACTTTTTACCAAAGTTTCTGAACTTCAACAAGTCGTTACGATTGTAGGTAACAAGTTCTCCCAGTGTTTCAACATCAGCAGCTTTCAAGCAGTTCAAGGCACGAACTGAAAGGTCCATGTCAACCAACTTGGTTTTCAGCAACTGACGCATGTGCAATACTTCTTCATCGAACTCTTCATTTGCAAATTTTTCGTCTGAATCCAAGGTGATTTTTTCATCAGAGAACAGCATGAAGTGATAGATAAGAATTTTTGCAGCTTCTTTCAAAGCATCTTTTGGGTGAATTGAACCATCAGTTGTAATATCCAAAACCAACTTTTCGTAGTCAGTTTTTTGTTCCACACGATAGTTCTCAACAGCGTACTTCACATTTCTAATTGGTGTAAAGATTGAGTCAATCGGAATTATACCAAACTCAGCATCAACCGGCTTATTCTCAGCGCTGGGGACATAACCACGTCCTTTGTTAATTGATAATTCCAGCTGCAGTTTGACATCAGCTTCCATACGACAAATTACCAATTCAGGATTCAAGACACGGAAACCGGTCATGAATTTATTAATATCGCCAGCAGTAAATTCCTCTTGTCCGCTAATAGAAATAGAAACTTTTTCGCTGTCAAAATCTTCTACTTCGCGTTTAAAACGAATCTGCTTCAGGTTCAGAATGATTTCGGTAACATCTTCCATCACTCCTTTGATGGTTGCAAATTCATGATCAACGCCTTCGACTTTGAGCGTTGTGATTGCATAACCTTCCAAAGATGATAGTAGAATTCTGCGTAACGCATTACCGATTGTGATACCATAACCGGGTTCCAATGGTCGAAATTCGAATTTACCGAATTTCTCATCGGATTCCACCATTATAACTTTGTCAGGTTTTTGGAATGCTAATATTGCCATAATAATACTGAGTAATTTTATTATTTAGAATACAACTCTACGATAAGTTGCTCTTTAATGTTTTCAGGAATTTCTTCCCGTTCAGGGCGATTGAGAAATTTACCGCTCATTTGAGCACCATCCCATTCTAACCATGCATATTTATTGTAGCGGTGAGAAGTCAACGCATCGGAAATTACTTCCATTGATTTTGATTTTTCACGAACGCTAACAATATCACCCGGACGCATCTGGAATGAAGGAATGTTAACTAATTCCCCATTGACCATGACGTGTCGGTGTGCAACCAACTGACGGGCACCTGCTCTTGAGTTTGCTAAACCAAGACGGAAAACAACGTTATCCAATCGTGATTCCAACAATTGCAAAAGGACTTCACCAGTAACACCTTTGGATGCTGATGCTTTTTTAAACAGGTTGGAGAATTGTTTCTCTAAAACACCGTAAGTATATTTTGCCTTTTGTTTTTCCATTAACTGGACCCCATATTCAGACTTTTTACGTCTGCGACCAGTTTGCCCATGCATACCTGGTGGGTAGTTCTTTTTTTCCAGTACTTTATCAGGTCCGAAAATTGGCTCACCAAATTTTCTTGCAATTTTTGTTTTTGCTCCTCTATATCTTGCCATTATACTCTCCGTTTAAAGATTAAACACGTCTTCTTTTAGATGGGCGGCAACCATTGTGTGGCATTGGTGTCACATCAACGATTTCACTAACTTGAATGCCCACGCTGTTAATAGCTCGAATAGCAGATTCGCGACCATTTCCAGGGCCTTTCACAAATACTTTCACTTTTCTGAGTCCAAGATCATATGCTGTTTTAGCACATTCTTCTGAGGCTACCTGAGCAGCATAAGGAGTATTCTTTTTAGATCCTCTAAAACCTTTCTTACCTGCAGATGACCAGGAAATAACTTCTCCGTTATTATTAGTCAATGAGATAATGATGTTATTAAATGAGGAATGAATATGCGCCTGACCTGCAGCTTCAACATTAACGACTCTTTTCCTATTAGAAGTTGTCTTTTTTGCCATAATTCAATTAATTATTTAGTGGCCTTTTTCTTATTAGCAACAGTTTTCTTTCTTCCTTTACGTGTACGAGCATTGTTTTTAGTGCTTTGTCCACGTACTGGAAGGCCAATACGATGACGAATACCACGGTAACAACCGATATCCATCAGACGTTTAATGTTCAGCTGGTTATCAGAGCGAAGTTCTCCTTCTACTTTGAAGTTCTCGTTGATTACTGTACGAATAGCAGCAAACTGGTCATCTGTCCAGTCTTGCACTTTAATTTCCACATCAACGCCAGCTTGGTTAAGGATTGTATTTGCACGGCTACGACCAATACCATAAATGTAGGTCAGTGCAACTTCTCCTCTTTTATTATTAGGAATATCAACTCCAACAATACGAGCCATAAATAAAATTTTTACAAAGTTAATTAATTATCCCTGACGCTGTTTGAATTTCGGATTCTTCTTATTGATCACGTACAAACGGCCTTTTCTGCGTACAATTTTGCAGTCGGCACTGCGTTTTTTTATGGATACTCTTACTTTCATTATTTCGTCCTTTAATTTTTATATCTAAAAGTGATTCGTCCTTTGGTTAAGTCGTATGGAGACATCTCCACTTTGACCTTATCACCCGGAAGAATCTTGATATAATGCATTCGCATTTTACCCGAGATATGTGCAGTTATCACGTGCCCGTTCTCTAGTTCAACTCTGAACATGGCATTTGATAATGCTTCAATGATTGTTCCGTCTTGTTCTATAGAAGGCTGTTTTGCCATAAAAATTTAGTTTTAATTTCTAATTCTTTATTGCAACATGATTACATCATTGAACTAGCTCCACCGGGGCGTCCTTTGATTCGTCCTGATTTCATCAAACCGTCGTAGTGACGCATCAGCAGGTGACTTTCGATTTGTTGCAGGGTGTCTAACACAACACCAACTAAAATCAACAATGACGTACCACCGTAGAAGTATGCAAAATGACTGGTAATTCCAGCAATCATTGCAAATGCCGGTAGAATCGTAACGATACCAAGAAAAATAGATCCTGGTAAGGTAATTCGTGACATAACGGTATCCAAGAACTCAACAGTTTTCTTTCCTGGTTTTACCCCGGGAATGAAACCACCATTTTTCTTCATATCCTCGGCCATCTGCACTGGATTCACTGTAATTGCGGTGTAAAAATACGTAAACAATATGACCAGTACAAATTGAGTAAAGTTATACACAAAGCCTGTGTTATTAGCGAATGCAGCCGCAAAACCACTAAGACTATCAGACTTGGCAAACCCAGCAACACTAATAGGAACAAACATGATTGCTTGTGCGAAGATAATTGGCATAACTCCGGCAGCATTCACTTTTAACGGTATATACTGACGAACACCACCGTATTGTTTGTTTCCAACAATACGTTTTGCATACTGAACCGGTATCCTGCGTGTTCCCTGAACAAGCAAGATCGTCAGCATAAACACAACGAAAAGGATAACAAACTCGACCAGGAACATGACCATACCGCCACCCGCTTGCTCAATTCGAGAAACGAATTCCTGCACGACAGCTCCCGGTAAACGGGCAATAATCCCAATCATGATGATCAGTGAAATACCATTTCCTATTCCATTATCGGTTATGCGCTCTCCTAGCCACATCACAAACATTGATCCTGCTGTCAGAATAATGGTAGACGTAATTTTAAACGTCCATCCACTCACTGCAAATGCAGTATCGGGCAATTGAAATGTTAAGTTAGTCAAGTACGCAGGCGCCTGGAAAATCAAAATCAACACAGTCAGATAACGGGTTATCTGGTTAATTTTTCTTGTTCCTGATTCACCCTCTTTTTGTAGCTTTTGAAAATACGGGACGGCTATTCCCATCAATTGAACTACAATCGAAGCTGAAATGTAAGGCATAATCCCTAAAGCG
>DATFMO010000281.1:0-3852 GCA_035266925.1 Sunxiuqinia sp.
TTGATTTTTCACCATGTTAATATCATTTTCAATTTCTTCATTGCTGAAACGAATGACTTTTATTCCCCATTCATTCAGTTCTGCTTCCCGTCCAATATCGTCTTCAATCTGGTCTTTTGAATTATGAATTCCTCCATCAACTTCAATAACCAACTTCAGTGGATGACAATAGAAGTCCGCAATGAAGATGTCGATAGGATGTTGAGGCCTGAACCTCAACCCAAGTACTTTTCTACTTTTCAGCATTCCCCACAATTTTTCCTCAGACTCTGTCATGTCCTTTCTGAACATTTTTGCCCGCTCAAAAATTTGAGGTTTGGCATTATAAAACATCGAAACTTGATCACTTATACCCATGTTGCTTCTTTCTTTAAGCCCCTTAAACTTTTACCCCTAAATCTCCTTAAGGGGACTTTTGGGGCCTGTATTTCAAACCTGCTAACCATTTAAATTTCATTGTCAGCAGCTATTGCGGTTCTCCCTTCAGGGAGTCAGAGGGTGCAAAAGTGGATTCATTATTCGTACCTCAAGGCCTCCACCGGGTTCCTCGTTGCTGCCCGCCAGCTTTGCCAGCTCACCGTCAACAGTGCAATTCCCAGCGCCAGCAATCCAGCCAGGGCAAAAATCCACCAACTTAAGGTGGTTTTATAGGCAAAGTTTTCGAGCCATTTATGCATGGCGTAGTAGGCGATGGGGCAGGCAATCACGAAGGCGATGGCTACCCATTTCACGAAGTCGCGGTTGAGCATCGTCAATATTTCGGAAATGCGGGCGCCATTTACTTTTCGAATACCGATTTCTTTGATCCTGCTCAACGAGACCAAATAAATTTGGCCAAGGATTCCCATGCAAGTCAGCGCGATGGCAATAATCGAAAAGAATGTGATGGATTTTGCCAGCTTTGTTTCCTTGATGTACATGGTCTGGAACTGTTCATCGTAAAACGAAAAATTCATGGTTTCGTCGGGAATGACCTTTTCCCAAATCTGTCGTATTTGTTTCATCTCCTGACCAACATTACCTGGAAATAGTCGAACAGACAATACATTGTATTCCCCCTTTTTGGTGTCAAAAATCAAGGCTGTTGGTGTCACTTTTTTGTACAATGACCGAACATGAATGTCTTTGAAAATCCCAACAACGCGGTATCCGCCTTCCCGTCCATTGTTGAATTTTTTCCCTTCAAAATCTTTCCATCCGTACTGTTTAATGGCTTCCTCGTTTAGTAAGCAAGCTTTTCCCTGATCCCCTTCCAGAAATTTCCGGCCCTCAATCAATTCAATGCCCATCGTTTTCAAATAGTCATCGCCAACATAGATACAATCTAAATCAAAACTTTCTTCCCCCGTATTGCTCCCCATACTATTGTTGATCATCCCCGGACAACCGAAACTCAGCGTGCTGTTTTTTACAAATGCGAGCTTGACTGTCTCCTGCTTCAACGTTTCCAAATTGGGATTATTAAACGGAAGGTCGATCCGCACCAGCATTTCCTGGTTAAACCCTAAATCATAGTGTTTAATGAAATTCAATTGTTTAAAAATCATCAATCCGACTGCGATCAGGGCAATTGATGCAGTCAACTGAAATGTCAACATCACTTGCTTACCAAATTGCTTGCCTTTACGTTTGCCAACCCCGGAAAGAAAATCCGTAATCTTAAAACGAGAAAGCAGAACTATTGGGGCAGCACTATTGATTAAAATAACCATCAATAGGATACCGCTAAATAGTGGCAATATAGGAAGCACACTCCAATCAAAAAGCGAAAGATCTTTGCCAAATAATATACTGGAATAAGGCAACAGCAAAAGTGTTATTAAGATGGAAAAAATGATGGAAATGAAAATACCCAGGGTGACTTCCATTATACTGTAGGAAACAAGTTGATGCCAGCCTGCTCCCACCGCTTTATTGATCCCGGTTTCTTTTAGTTTTGAATACTGAATTGAAATGACATAGTTGAGATAATTGATGCTTGATAGTACCAGGATGAGAATGGCAATCAATAAAAAAATCACCAACATCTTGCTGTTTCCCTTAGCGTGCATATCTCCCAGTGGAAGTGACGAGAGATAAATGCCGGCCACGTTCTGAAGGGCTGGTTCTTTCAGCCCAAGCTCATAAGTTCCAATTGTTTTGGTGAGCTTGTCGGCAAACTGTTCGGGATCGACATCATTCCTTAAAAGTAAAAAATGATTGGTGAGTGATTTACACAAACCATCATTACAGGCTCTAAACAAGCGAAAATCTTCGTTGTCGTTGTTGAGCAATAATTCGGTCTTGAACGTTGAGTTCTCCGGCAAATCTCCAATAACCGCTGTTATTGTTGCATCGAACATGCTGAATATGTTCACGGTATGTCCCAATGGACTTTTATCGCCATACATTCTTTGGGCCAGCGATTCGGTAATCACAACCGATTTCTGACCGGAAAACGGTTTATCAGATAAACTGCTAATTACCCTGATATTGAAAACCTTGAAGAAATTGTTGTTCGTATCAACAACATTACGTATGCGTGCATCGGTATGCAATTGTTTATCTTTTACTGAAATCTCAAATCCAGACAAATAGCTCATTGGGCATGCCGCCTCTATTTCGGGATAGTTTTCAGCCAATACAGGATATAGCTCATAATCCAGATTGAACGATTTGCCCGATTTATCATACAGTCGGTAAACCTGTTTGTAATTTGCAAAATCCTTATTTACCTGATGTTCGGAATTGTAGAATAACCCAATGAGGATGCAGGCAGCAAACCCGATTGAAAAACCACCAATGATCAGGATGGAATAAAGTTTATTCTTCAGAAGATTCCGAATGGCCAGTTTTAAGTTAAAAAGTATCATGGTATTTCGTTTTTTTAGTTATTCATCCCCCAATGCCTCGACCGGATTTCGATTAATTGCTTTCCAATCCATTTGCTATTAGGATTGCCAGCTAACTTTTCACCCCTAAATCTCCTGAAGGGGACTTTGGGGGCCTGTATTTCAAACCTGCTAACCATTTAAATTTCATTGTCAGCAGCTTTTGTGGTTCTCCCTTCAGGGAGTCAGAGGGTGCAAAAGCGGATTCATTATTCATACCGCAACGCCTCAACCGGGTTCCTCGTTGCCGCCCGCCAGCTCTGCCAACTCACTGTCAGCAGTGCAATTCCCATGGCCAGTGCTCCAGCAAGGGCAAAAATCCACCAACTCAGCGTGGTTTTGTAGGCAAAATTTTCAAGCCATTTAGTCATGGCATAGTAAGCAATGGGAGTGGCGATTACAAAAGCTATGATGACCCATTTTACAAAGTCTTTATTGAGCATGGTGAGTATTTCGGATATTTTGGCGCCGTTGACCTTGCGGATGCCAATTTCTTTGGTACGATTGATGCTGATAAGAAAAATCTGACCGAGTATTCCCATGCTTGTGAGTACTATGGCGATCAAGGTAAAGAAGGAAATCGATTTCGCCAGCCTATCTTCTTTGAGATACATTGACTGAAACTGGTCGTTGTAAAAGGTAAATTCCATTGGATCGTTGGGCAGAAAACTTTCCCATACCTTTCGCATCTGTTTCATTTGCTGACCAATATTTCCAGCAATTAGCCGCAGCGATAAGGTGCTAAACTGATGGTCGGGCTCATAAAGCAAAGCTACCGGCGCCATCGCTGAATGCAGCGATCTTACATTAAAATTGTTTACTACCCCGACAACACGATATCCTTCCTCCCTGCCGTTTTTGTATATTCTCCCCTCTGGGTTATCCCATCCAAAGCGTTTTATCGCAGCTTTGTTCATTAGACAAGCTTGACCTTTATCTCCAGTCATAAAGTTTCTGCCACTGAGCAAATGAATTCCTATGG
>DATFMO010000282.1:0-3601 GCA_035266925.1 Sunxiuqinia sp.
TCCTTCCGGATTGAGCCACCATTTTGTGCGAAAACGTTTATGTGCCTGCCCTTTTTCATCATAGACCAGCAGATCTTTGGGCAACTTAAAATCAATTCCCTTGCAGGTGCGCCAAAAAGCTCGTGATAAATCGGATCCGTTCTTTCCAATTTTCTTCAACAAGCTTTTTTTCAACTTTGGCCCCTGTATGTTCTGGCGGATCATTTCAATATTCTCATCTTGCCAGCAGGCGTGAACCACACGAATGCCATCCAACTCCAGGAACATCGGCAGGGTTCGCATCCATTTAATATGGCTCTTGTATTCCCTGGGAATATGGGCAAACTCCTCAAAAGTCTGATTCAATGGCATACGATATTTCAGCAAGCGCTTCATAAATGGTTTTCCGGCCTGATCTTTCAATTCATAAACCATGGCATTCAATTCGTGATTTCCCAAAATGGCCAGCGCATTGCCTGCTTCAACCATTTTGCGAATAATCAAAATCGTTTCCCGAATCTGGGTGCCCCTGTTGATGAAATCGCCTACAAAAACGGCTTTCCGGCTTTCGTGGACAAATGCTCCATTTTTATTCTTGTAACCCATCGACTTCAATAAGTCTTTCAACATCTGCGCTTCTCCGTGTACATCGCCAATTAAATCGTACATAAAAATCTACTGCTTAAAGGTTTCTCAACGTTTTTAGGCTTTTTAACGTGCCTTGAGAAATGAGGATTTTTCATCTTAAAACGAAAAACCGACTCTGCAAATATGAAAAATAGCTGCCTGAAAAACAAGCAGCTATCTTTGTCAATTTGTAAAATCTACCTATTACCAGAATAATGCGTACAACACCACCAAAATCAATATAATTGCAAATGATGCAATATTGAATCGAGGTCCTGTCGCAAAAGTTTTTCGACTTATTTGAATACCTTTTTCACTATCCTTGCCTTTTCCGGTCACATAACTGATAACGATGATAATGACCATCGTAAAAATGCAGGTTAGCCCCATTTGGTGCATCCATGGCATGTTTACAAACAGGCCTTCAACCGGAGAACCAGCTGCCCAACCTTTGGGACCAACTTTAAAGTACATGGCAATGGGGATGGATAAAAAGGCACCCCAGATTGCCGCCTTGTTGTTGGCTTTCTTCCAAAACAAACCGAGTAGGAAAATAGCCAGGATTCCCGGGCTCACAACACCAGTGTATTCCTGGATAAATTGGAATGCCTGTGGAATATTTCCCAATAAAGGAGCCATTAACCCGGCAATGACCAAGGCCACACTTGCAGTTATCCGACCGACTGTTACTGTCTGTTTATCATCGGCATTTGGATTGATATACGGGCGATAAAGGTCCATGGTGAAAATAGTTGCCGTTGAATTCAACATGGATGCCAGTGAAGACACAATTGCAGCAGCCAGTGCCGCCAGCACCAATCCTTTCACCCCAGTTGGAATAAACTGGCTAATCAACCACGGATAAGCTTTGTCGTTGTGCACCATTCCGCCATAGTTAAATGCCTGTTTTACTCCATCAATAATGGCTGTGCCGGGAGGCTGCGTGTATAAAACGTAAGCCACAATTCCCGGAATAACGACCAGCAGCGGAACGACCAGTTTCAGGAAGCCGGCAAACACGATGCCTCGCTGCGACTCGCGCAGGGACTTAGCAGCCAGTGTCCGTTGAATAATGTATTGGTTGAATCCCCAATAATAGAGGTTGGCCACCCAAAGTCCACCAATCAGCACCGCTAAACCGGGCAAATCGTTCCAGGCATCGTTTCCATCCGGCGTAATAATTTCGCCTTTGTGAATGATCATGGAAAATTTCTCGGGGACTGCTTCATATATATGTTTGAATCCGGCAATGACACCGCCATCCGGGGTCACGTGATCCAAAGCAACAAAAGTGGTGATCAGCCCACCAATGACGAGTAAAATAACCTGGATTACGTCTGTCCATGCAACGGAGGACAATCCTCCTTTCAGCGAATAGGCCGCTGCAAAAAGCGCCAGTCCAATGATGGAAATGACCATCAATGAACCATCACCGTTACCAACGATTGTATCCATGGCTTTGGCTCCCAGATAAAGCACTGATGTCAGGTTCACGAAGACAAACAGCGCAATCCAGAAAACAGCCAAAATGGATTTCAAGGTTTTACTGTACCGCTTTTCAATAAACTCGGGGATTGTATACAATCCTTTCTCAATAAAAATTGGAAGGAAATATTTACCAACAATAATCAAGGTTAGCGCAGACATCCACTCGTAGGAAGCGATGGCCAGCCCGATAGCAAAACCGGAACCGGACATTCCAATAAATTGTTCCGCAGAAATGTTGGCTGCAATCAGGGAAGCTCCAATAGCCCACCAGGGCAATGATTTCCCCGCTAAAAAATAATCTTCGGCATTTTTCTGATGGCCTTTCTTGTCACGGGAAACCCACAAGCCGACACTGAGGATTACGATGGCGTAAATGATAAAAACCAGGTAATCCCAAAAATCAAATCCTGTATTCATAATATTAGAAATAGTTATTTAGTATTTGAGTAACAATTTTTATCTTTTCTTGCAAATTTTTGTTCAACGTTTTTTGTAATGAATTCTGGGCAAGTCCCTCAAACGTGCTGCACTGCCTTCGGCTGTGATATCCCGTTGAGGTGTCGCAAGCATTTCGTATCCCACCATGAATTTTTTCACGGTTGCTGAGCGCAACAATGGCGGATAAAAATGCATGTGCAAATGCCACTCCGGATGATCCTGCCCGTCTGTTGGCGCTTGGTGCAAGCCGGCAGAATAGGCAAACGAAACCTCAAACAGGTTGTCATACATTGTAGTCAACTGCTTGTAAATATCAGCTAAGTCCGTGCGTTCCTGATCGGTCAATCCCAAAACGTTGGAAACTGCTCGTTTGGAAACAATCATGGCTTCGAATGGCCAAACGGCCCAAAATGGGACCAGTGCCACAAACGAATCATTTTTGCACAACAAACGCTCTTTCTTTTCCAGTTCAGCTTGCAGATAGTCGCTCAACAGTGTGCGACCATGTTTTTTATAATAGTCCAATTGACGTTCACTCTCTTTGGCTGGTTCCACCGGAACCGATGACGAAGACCAGATTTGACCGTGTGGATGCGGATTGGAACAGCCCATGATTGATCCTTTGTTTTCAAAGATCTGTACGTAATTGATCCATTCCTTGCTGCCCAACTCTTCAAACTCAGCACACCAGGTATCCACCACTTTTCGAATGTCTTCAACTTCCATCTCCGGAATGGTGAGACTGTGATTCGGGCTGAAACAAATCACCTTGCAAAGGCCACTTTCACTTTCAGCCTGGAATAGTTCGCCATCCGAAAAACTTCCTTCGGGCGTATCATTCAGCAAAGCGCTAAAATCGTTTTTAAAAACGAAAGTATTTTTGTAATCCGGGTTTTTGTGTCCTCCGGCCCGTTCGTTGCCGGCACACAAATAACAATTCGGATCGTATGCGGGGCGTTCCGCTGCAACCACTTTTTCTACCTGCCCCTGCCACGGACGTTTGCTTCGGTGCGGTGACACCAAGATCCAGTCGCCTGTCAACGGGTTAAATCTACGATGGGGATTTTCT
>DATFMO010000283.1:0-3914 GCA_035266925.1 Sunxiuqinia sp.
TCGATTCGTCAAATGCTTGTTGAGATTAGAGACGAGATGGAGTAAATAGCAGGAGGTAGGTAATAAGCAGTTGGAAGAAGCATTGTGAACTCTGTGTAAGACTCCGTGTTCTGTTTGGTTGAAGAAGAAAAGGGTGAGAAAAAAGAACGTAAAAACAAGATACTAAAAAGACGGAAAGTTGGAAGTCTTTCAACTCGAAACCCGAAACGATAAAACTCGAAACTGAATAATGCGACTCAAGGAAATCACAAATTATATTGAAGAAATTGCAC
Organism: Sunxiuqinia sp.; assembly: GCA_035266925.1. Taxonomy (GTDB): domain Bacteria; phylum Bacteroidota; class Bacteroidia; order Bacteroidales; family Prolixibacteraceae; genus Sunxiuqinia. The sequence goes on from DATFMO010000283.1 coordinate 273, forward strand.
CATTAGCCTACCAGGAATCTTATGACAATGCGGGGTTACTGGTGGGAAATCCCAGGCAAGAAGTTTCACAAGCACTGATTACCTTAGATGTCACGGAAGGCGTGATTGATGAAGCGATTGCGAACAATTGTGACCTGATCATTGCACACCACCCGATTATTTTTGGTGGCTTGAAAAAGCTGAACGGAAAGAATGAAGTAGAGCGCTGCGTCATCAAAGCCATTCAAAATAATATTGCTTTATACGCTGCCCATACCAACCTTGACAGCGTTCATGGGGGCGTAAACAGTAAAATTTGTGAAAAGCTGGGACTGCAAAACTGCCGGGTTCTGTCGGCAACAACGGGAAAGTTGAAGAAACTGGTCACTTTCATTCCTGTGGATCACGTCGAAAAAGTGCGGAAAGCCCTTTTTGAAGCTGGTGCCGGACATATTGGGCACTATGATTCTTGCGGATACAGCGTTTCCGGGACAGGCAGTTTCCGTGGCGATGAAACCACCAACCCGTTTGTTGGGCAAAAAGGCGAAGTTCATTATGAAAATGAAAACCGTTTTGAAACGATTTTTCCCGGGCACCTTCAGGGAAAAGTGATTACCGCACTGTTGCAGGCACATCCTTACGAAGAAGTGGCCTATGATATTTACGCACTCGACAATGCAAATCCTCAAGTGGGAATTGGGATGGTTGGTGAATTGCCAACAGAAATGTCGGAACAAGATTTTCTTCAATTTACAAAAGAAACCTTTGACGTCGGAGCCGTCCGCTACAGTCCTTTATTGGAAAAGCCAGTTAAAAAAGTGGCTGTTTGCGGTGGTGCCGGAAGTTTCCTCATTCGCCAGGCGATTTCAGCCAAAGCCGATGTTTTTGTCACCGGCGACCTGAAGTATCACCAATTCTTTGAAGCCGAAGGAAAACTTTTGCTGGCCGATATCGGGCATTTTGAAAGTGAGCAGTATACTAAAGAAGTTTTTTATGAATTACTTACAAAAAAATTCCCTAAATTTGCAGTCCGTTTATCCGCGGTGAATACCAACCCGGTAAACTACCTGGTTTAAAAAGATAACAAGAGCATTCAATTATGAATACACAGTACCAACAAGAAGACAAATCAGTTCCAATTAGCGAGAAGCTAAAAGCACTTTTCGAGTTACAAACAGTAAACTCTGATGTTGACAAAATTAAAACTCTTCGTGGCGAGCTTCCGTTGGAGGTTCAGGATTTGGAAGATGACATCGCCGGATTGAGCACCAGGGTTGACAACTTTAGCGACGATATCAAAACGCTCGAAACGTCAATTGCCAATCGTAAAGCAGCCATCAAAGAATCGGAATCGTTGATTGCCAAATATACTGAGCAACAAGACAACGTGCGTAACAACCGTGAGTTCGATTCTTTGAACAAGGAAATTGAATTCCAGAAACTGGAAATTGAATTGTCTGAAAAAAGAATTAAAGAATTTACAGCAGAGCTGGCAACTAAAAAAGAGGCCATCGAAACTTCCAAAAAGCAACTTTCAGAGCGTGAAGAAGACCTGGAACGCAAAAAATCGGAATTGGAAGAAATTACTGCCGAAACAAAAATTGAAGAAGAAAAACTGAAAGGCAAAGCTGAAAAAATTGAAAATTCCATTGAACCTCGTCTGCTGACCGCATTCAAACGAATTCGTAAGAATGCACGAAACGGATTGGCCGTTGTAACTGTTCAGCGTGATGCCTGCGGAGGTTGTTTCAATAAGATTCCACCTCAGCGTCAAATGGACATTGCCAACCGCAAAAAAATCATCGTTTGCGAATACTGCGGACGTATTTTGGTTGACAAAGACATTTTGGAGAAGTCAGAACCAGCTGAAAAATAAGACTATTTCAACAACTCGATATTATCGAAACCTTCAGCATAAACTGAAGGTTTTTTTGTTTTACAATCACTTGGTTTGAAATCTGTAAAAAGCTAATTTTAGCGGAATATTGAAATCGGTCTGTAGCTCAGCTGGCAGAGCAGCTGACTCTTAATCAGCGGGTCCAGGGTTCGATTCCCTGCAGACCGACAAAAACGCAAAGGGGCACAAATTGATTGTGCCCCTTTGCGTTTTTGTTTCCTCCAGGTACTTATGCCGACTAGTTATCATGAACCACCATACTGGCGATGTATTGCCTGAGTTCTTGCCCGTGCAAGTTTTTCGCGATGATAACCCCATTTCGATCAACTAACACATTGAAGGGCAATCCCTGAATACCATATAATTTAGCAACTGGAGAAAGCCAGAATTTCAGGTCGCTGACTTGTATCCAGTCAATGTTGAGCTTTTTAATCGTATTCTCCCATTGGGCTTTTTTGTTATCCAGTGACACCCCATAGATTTCAAATCCTTTTCCCTTGGTGAACGACGAATTTTTATACGTACGATACAACTTCCCCAATTCCGGCTGTTCTTTTACACAAGGGGCACACCAGGTCGCCCAAAAATCGATCAGCACAAGCTTTCCTCTCAAAGCTGATAAAGCGATTGTATCGCCATCAGGGGTGGCTAGTTTTATTTCAGGTGCCTGATCCCCTACATCAAGAGTTTTCTGCTGTGCCACGGCCATGGTGATCGTTCCAAAACAGAAAAAAGCAGTTAAAAGCAACAGTTTCCTCATAACAAATCTCCATGTCTGCTTATTGGTTCAAAGGATAACCCTTGTCGATCCAATCCACTTTTATATTCTGTGCCAGGTTCAAGAGCTTCTGATTTTTAAAGCCCATTTCATTCAGCAGGTTAAACGCCGGCCTGACATTGGGACACCTGGAAAATGGGCAGCAGCCACAATAAATGACAATATTTGCATCCTTGGGTAGTTTCGAGAGTTGTGCTTGAAATTTATCCAAATTTGAGCTTCGGCCTGTTGGACCAATATCAGTTGAATTTTTAATGACAGCCTGCGGTCCAATACTAAAAACAATCGGCTGCTTTGCGTCGGGATTATTCAACACCGCCGCAAGATCAGCAGGTTTCATTAACTGCTGTTGTGTCCATGGATTTTTATCCGTTTGAGCCGAACAGCTCTGAAGCAATAATGTTATCACAGCAAAAGTAACTATTGCTGCAATCCTCTTCATTATATTCATTGTTTTCATATCCTTTTAACTGATTTATTTTTAATCGTTTCATTTTTAACCCATGCGAATATCTAGATAACTAGAGATGTGTGTCTACAAAAATATTCAAACAATCCGATTATCCATTAAGTTTATTGAATAATTGGGCAGATGGGGTATCTTCAGCCAATAATTTATTATCTCGTCCTATTTGCATATAACTTCCAGAATGATCAAATTACACGATCAAACTGATTTTAACTCTCTTAATCTGTCACACAATGATAAATATTGATACTCCCGGTTACAAAACGATTGAAATCGAACACCTTGTTCTCGATTACAATGGCACGCTGGCTGTTGATGGCAAATTGATTGATGGCGTGAAACCGCTGTTGAACCAATTGAGTGATCACTTGACGATTCATGTACTCACGGCTGACACATTTGGCTCCTCGGCCAGTGAACTAGCAGGTGTGAACTGTAGCCTGAAAATTTCAGAAGCGACAGCGCAGGATCAGCAAAAAGAAGAAGTGGTTCAACATTTGGGAAAACAGAAAGTCGTGG
>DATFMO010000284.1:0-7951 GCA_035266925.1 Sunxiuqinia sp.
CCCATTTCGGATAAACTAAGCAAAGACCTGAAAAAGCGGGGCTTTAAATTTGTTGGTTCAACTATTATTTACGCGCACATGCAAGCCACCGGTATGGTGAACGACCACTTGTTGAGCTGTTTCCGGCATGATGAGTTGAACGGGGAATAAAAGCAGATAAATTACAACGAGTAACAAAAAATCACGAATTCTGGTTTTTTAGGAAATGCAGGAGATTTTGGGGATTCTGGCGATTGTCCCAAAAACCAGTTTTGATTAACCTTGGAGGAATGGCTTGATAGAGAATACTATAATGTCCAAGTGAAATGGCTCTGGTATTTCAAAAATTCGTTTCTTTTCCCCAATTGGGGTGCTTTTTTAATAAATTAATCCGTTCTCTAATTGATCGGATAAGTTTTTGGGAATATTGGGTGCTTTGGTTACGTTCATTCCAATAATTAAAAATGTAAAGCTGTTTGTGTCCAATAAACGATTAATTCATCCATTTAGAGTCAGATTTTTTCAGATCAGATTCTGATATCAGGTTGTTTTTATCGATATCATCCTTGCTACTTTGCAACATTTCAATTTGCTCAGAGCCCAGCAATAATTTTTCATCGGTCTCTGTTGAATCCAAAATTTTATCGATTGCCTGAAGTAACTTTTTATTCTTTGCTACCAGGATTCGATCAATCAATTGGTTTCTTATTTCTTGTAGTGTGTTCATGACTATTTTTTATAAAAATTCGTAAAAGTTTTTTGATTCGCCAAAAAGTGTAAGTTAGTCATTTCCTATTGTGCCGATCACTTTGGTAATATCTAAGAGCCTGTAAAGAACTCAGAATTATTGTAATTTGTAAAACAGATGAATAGCTATATTCCATTCACCACGTTCTGAGGATTTCCCGCCAGAAATTGACGGACATTTTCAATAGCAATTTTCATCAAACGGCTGCGTGACGCTTTTGTGGCCCAAGCAATGTGCGGGGTGATGTAGCAGTTTTTAGCAGTCAGAAGTGGGTTGTTGGGATCGGCTGGCTCCTTGGAAAGCACATCCAATCCGGCACCGGCAATTTGGCCATTATTCAGCGCATCAGCCAAATCCTGCTCATTGATCAGTGGCCCCCTCCCAGTGTTGATTAGAAAAGCCGATGATTTCATTTTTACAAGTCGTTCTTTATTGACCATCTCTTGCGTGTCGGCTGTGAGCGGGCAATGCAAGCTCACCACATCGCTCTCTAAAAAAAGCGTATCAAGATCAGTCAAAGTGACGCCATCAGGAACATCTTTGGGGCGGGTTCTGGTATTGAGCAAAACTTTCATGCCGAAAGCAGTTGCTAATCGAGCGGTTGCACGCCCAATGCTACCAAAACCAACAACTCCCATCGTCAGGCTTTGAAGTTCGACCAGTGGAAAATCCCAATAGCTGAAGTCGGCACTGGCCGGCCATTTTTGCGGCGACTGTTGGGCATGTTCAGTGATATGATTGGTCAGATTTAACAGGTGAGCAAAGACCTGTTGGGCAACTGATTCGGTGCTATAAGCTGGAATGTTTGTCACTGGTATTTTTCGTTCATGGGCTGCCTCCATATCGACAACATTGTAGCCGGTCGCTAATATTCCAATGTATTTCAAATTAGGAAGCTTTTCAATGGTTTCATGCCAGAGGGGAACTTTGTTGGTCAAAGCAATTTCAGCATCTGTCAAACGTGATTCAATTTCGCTGGATGGAGTCCGATCATAAACGGTTACTTCACCAAAAGCCTTTAACGGTTCCCAACTCAAATCTCCGGGGTTCAATGTGTATCCATCAAGAACAACTATGCGCATATATAAATTCCTTCCTTTTTTGATTGATTATAATAACCGTTGAATGACGATTGCAAGCGAATTTATTCAATTTTTAGAACAATCAGAATTCATTTCTTCTTATAAAACGACCAAATCTCCGATCATTTTTTTTCTTCGATCCGAAAAACTACCTTTGCTTCCCATCATGCATTCCCATAAACACATCGCAAACAGAGTTTTCACTTTTCATCAATGGAACGGGAAGTGCTATGCTGTTTTTGCATCCCTGGGAAAACTCATCCGGATCGGGAAACTATCCACAACAATTTCACAACATTTTTATTCGAAGAATGTGAGTCAACCGGCAGCTTTTGTCAAATGGTTGGCTGATTCGTCGCCAGAGGAAAATGCGGATGAGCTGAAATCGCCCGATCCGGGAGCAACATTGCTTGAATTATTGGGTCTTCAGTGGGCCGTTATATTAACTTCGAAATTAACTATTCATCCCGCGAAAGAACTTCCTTTATTGGGATGGAATGAACTTATTATATGTCTAATTAAAGTCCGTTTTCTGCTTCGAGCAGGGAACGGACTTTTTAATACCTACCAATCATGATTGCTATTGAAAAATTGAAAGAAAAGGTGCTCGCCGGCTATCAATTGAGCTATGAAGAAGGAGTAGAGCTGTATCACACTGCTGATAAAGAAGCTTTGTACCGAGCGGCAGATGAGATACGCCTGCACTTTTGTGGCAACCGCATTGACCTTTGTTCTATTACGAATGCAAAGTCTGGACGTTGTGCGATGGATTGCAAATGGTGCAGCCAATCGCGCCATTACAACACCAATATTGAAGAATACGAAATTGTCGATCGTGAGGAGGCCTTAAAACAGGCCATGACAAGCGCGGAAAAAGGCGTGAGCCGACATTCACTCGTTACCAGTGGAAGACGTGTCTATAATAAAACACTCGACGATTTGATTCCCATTTATAAAGAAATCAAGGAGAAAACCGACCTGAGCATGTGTGCCTCAATGGGATTGATTGACGAAGGCCAATTGCGTCGATTGCAGAATGAGGTAGGCATTGAGCACTACCACTGCAACCTGGAAACGGCTCCTTCTTACTTCTCTGAAGTGGTGACCACGCACACGATGGAAGAGAAAATTGAAACCATTAAAGCAGCGAAAAAATTGGGAATCAAAGTTTGTTCAGGAGGTATCATTGGAATGGGTGAAACAGCCGAACACCGTGTGGAGTTGGCAGCGACATTGGCCGAGCTGGCGGTGCATTCCATTCCCATCAATATTCTGACACCTGTTGAGGGTACTCCTTTGGAAAATCAAGAGTTATTACCCGAAGAAGATATCCTGACCACTTTTGCTGTGTTTCGTTTCATGAACCCGAAAGCGAATATCCGTTTTGCAGGTGGCCGTATTCAGATCAAATCGTTCCAGAACAAAGCATTACGGGCAGGAGTGAGTGCAGCACTCACCGGTGATTACCTGACCACAACAGGCTCCAGGATTGACGATGACCTTCGTGATTTCCAGGAAGCTGGATTCACGATTGCCAAATAAGAAAGTATGATAGAAACAGCATCTAAATTGATTGATTTTGACCGGGAACACGTCTGGCACCCGTACACATCGGGTACCAGGCCCATTCCCAGTTATCCGGTTCAAAGGGCGGAAGGCGTTTACCTGGAGTTGGAAGATGGCCGTCGCCTGATTGATGGCATGTCAAGCTGGTGGGCCGTGATTCACGGTTACAATCATCCGGCGTTGAATGAGGCGATTCGGCGGCAGCTGGATGATATGGCCCACGTGATGTTTGGCGGAATTACACACCGTCCGGCTGTGGAGCTGGCCGAGAAGCTGATTGCACTAACGCCAGAACCACTACAAAGAGTGTTTTTTAGCGACTCGGGATCAGTGGCTGTTGAGGTGGCGTTGAAGATGGCCATTCAATATTGGCAGTCCAAAGGGAAGCCGGAGAAAAATCAATTTGTCGCTTTGCGAAAAGGTTATCACGGCGATACCTGGCATGCCATGTCGGTTTGTGATCCGGTGACTGGCATGCACTCCATCTTTGGAGATCAGTTGCCGAAGCAGCATTTTGTGCCGTCTCCAAGCTCGCGATTTGATGGTGAATGGCATCCCGACGATCTCGATCCACTATTGGACGTTGTTGCAACGAAAGCCCATCAAGTAGCAGCCGTCATTTTGGAACCCATTGTTCAGGGAGCCGGTGGTATGTGGTTTTATCATCCCCACTATTTGGCGGAAGTGCGTCGCATTTGCGATGAATATGGTATCCTCCTGATCGCTGACGAAATAGCAACCGGCTTTGGGCGAACGGGGGAATTGTTTGCCTGTAAACACGCGAAAATTACCCCTGACATTTTGTGTTTGGGTAAGGCACTCACGGGCGGCTATATGAGCTTTGCAGCTACCTTGTGTACCAATGCCATTACTGAAGGAATTTCCGATGGAAATCCGGGTGTGTTTATGCATGGCCCCACTTTTATGGCCAATCCATTGGCTTGTGCCGTGGCGAATGCCAGTATCAACCTCCTGCTAAAATCAGACTGGAAAATGCGCGTAAGCATGATTGAAATGCAACTGAATGCTGAACTGGAACAGCTTGCTGAATTACCACATGTTGCTAATGTTCGTGTGCTGGGCGCCATTGGAGTGGTAGAACTCCAAAACGAAGTTGATTTGCCTGTGATCCAGCGCCAGTTTGTGGAACAGGGCGTTTGGGTTCGTCCGTTCGGAAAGCTGGTGTACTTGATGCCGCCGTTTACCATTTCACCTGAAGAATTGTCAACATTGACACATGCTGTCGTGACTGTTGTTTCAAACCATATACAATGAAAACACGCTTCAACCAACGATTAATAGAACTGGAACAACAATCCAATTTGAGGCGTTTGCCGGAAGTTGTGCCCAAAGGAATGATTAATTTGTCATCCAATGATTATTTGGGAATTGGCAGTGATCAAAATTTGAAAGCTGAATTTCTAAGCTCTCATGACCTGCTGGAATTGGATTTCAGTGCGGTGTCGTCGCGTTTGCTCACAGGGAATAGTGATCAATACCGAAAGTTAGAGAACACGATTCAGCAAGCTTATCAGCGAGAAGCATGTTTGGTGTTCAATAGTGGTTACCATGCCAATATTGGCATTTTGCCGGCACTGGCAGGAAAACACGATTTGATTTTGGCTGACAAAATGGTGCATGCCAGTATCATCGACGGAATGAAACTCTGCCCGGCTGAGGTTCGGCGATTTAGCCATTTGAATTATAACCATCTCGAAAGCCTGTTGATCAAATATCGCTCGGAATACGAGCAGGTTTTTATTGTGACCGAAGGTGTGTTTAGCATGGATGGCGATTTAGCAAATCTCCATGAACTGGTTCGATTGAAGAAGCAATTTGATACTTTTTTGTACGTCGATGAAGCACATGCATTGGGGGTTTTTGGCGAAAAAGGATTGGGACTGGCAGAGCAGAGCGGTTTGATTGATGAAGTAGATTTCTTGGTAGGGACGTTCGGAAAGGCAATTGCTTCCATTGGAGCTTTTGTGGTTTGCGACGGTGTTTTCAAAAACTACCTGGTCAATACATCACGCAGCTTGATTTTTACGACTGCCCTTCCGCCTGTCAACCTTGCCTGGACCAATTTCATTTTTCAGAAATTACCGGATATGAATGAGCGACGTGCACAATTGAGCCTGCTTTCAAAGGAAGTTTCCTATGCGTTGGGTGTGGAAGCAAATAGTCACATCGTCCCCCTGATTTTGGGTGAAAATGAATGGGCTGTACGATATGCAATGACCCTTCGTGAACTGGGCTACTATGTGTTGCCGATTCGTCAACCGACTGTTCCGGTTGGAACTGCTCGCTTGCGTTTCTCATTGTATGCCGGACTCGAATTCGAGTGCTTGGACAAGCTGATCAACACCTTGATGCGTTATGAAGAAAAAGTGGGTTAGTCGCTCCGGAAAACCAACCTGCATTCTGTTTTTCAACGGGTGGGGAATGGATGAGCAAGTGTTGAGTGGCATGATTCATGGCGAATATGATGTTTGTCTTTTTGACGAATACAATGTGTTGGAACCGCTTCATTCCAATGAGTTTCAGTATGAAAATATTATCGTACTGGCTTGGTCACTTGGCGTTTGTGCGGCCAATGCGGTGCTTGCAAAATCAAATTTGAAAATAAATTCAAGCATAGCAATCAATGGGACTCCATGGCCGTGGCATGATGAGTTGGCAATTCCTCAATCCATCTTTCAACAAACATTGAACGGCTGGAATGAACGGAACCGGTTTAAATTCAACCTGAGGATGTTCGGTGGGAAAAGCCAACTGGAAGAAGCAGAGCAGTTTTTGTCGAAAAGAAGCATCGAAAATCAAAAGCATGAATTGCAGTTTTTCGATACGTTAGGAAACGACTTCACTCCGGAAGAATTCTCTTGGGATTTGGTTCTAATCGGATTGAATGACCGAATTGTTCCGCCGGAAAACCAGCTTCGTTTTTGGCATGGAAAAGCAGAAGTGAACCAAAAGAACTGGTCACATTTTCCGTTTGGTGAGTTTTCAAATTTGAATGAATTAATAAAAGGGTAAATGATGTTTATTGAAAAAGAAAAAATTAGAACAAGCTTTGGCAAAAGCTGGACAACCTATAATAGTCACGCGATTGTTCAACGTAAAATCTGCCGGAAATTAGTGGAAAGCTTGCAAATGCAACAAGTGACGGGTTTTGGTACGCTTCTGGAAGTGGGCTGTGGCTCCGGTTTATTGACGGCGGAAGTGTTGCGGAGTTTGTCTCCGAGACGTTATTTTGTAAATGACCTCGTTCCATCAATAGAAAATGGAATTGTACAGGTATTTGACCATGCGGAGTTTCAACCATGGCAATTCCTGGAAGGCGATGCTGAAGTGATCGATTTCCCAACATCATTGGATGGGATTGTTTCAACGTCAACCGTACAATGGTTTCATGATTTGCCTGCTTTTGTGGAAAAAGCAAATGATGCATTGGCTCCCGGAGGAATATTCGCATTCAGTACGTTTGGACCAGAAAATTTTCGGGAAATCAGGCTAACGATGAATCAAGGATTGTCTTATCATTCATTAGAGAAAATCCGGGAAATGGTGGGCGATTGCTTTGAACTGCTGTTTGTTCATGATGAATTGGAGCAGCTTCATTTTAAACACCCGGTGGATGTTTTGCGGCATATGAAATACACGGGTGTCAATGGCACAAACAATGCTTATTGGAGCCGAAAGCAATTGCAGGAATTTGAAGCTCGTTTCCCCTTGAACGATCGGGGAGAAGCAACACTGACATATCATCCCATCATGATTCTGGCTAAAAAGAAGTCATGAGAAAGACCTGGTTTATTAGCGGCATTGATACTGAATGCGGCAAAACCATCGTGACAGGGTTACTTGCCCGACAATTGAAAAAGCAGGGCACTAAAGTAATAACCCAAAAAATGGTGCAAACAGGATGTGTTGGCTTATCAGATGATTTGTTGCAACACCGTAAAATGATGGGGATCGGTTTGCAGGAAGTGGATCGCCAGGATCTGACTTGCCCATATTTGTTCTCGTTTCCCGCTTCGCCGCATTTGGCAGCCCGTTTGGAAAATCAGACCATTGATCTGGAAAAAATTGCTTCGGCAACTCGAGAGCTTGAGAAAAGATACGAAATAACTCTTTTGGAAGGAGCTGGTGGATTGTTGGTTCCCATCAATGATGGATGGTTGACGATTGACTATATCAAGGCTACGAATTATCCATTAATTTTAGTGAGTTCTTCTAAATTAGGGAGCATCAATCATACTTTGATGAGCCTGGAGGTTTGTCGACAGTGGAAAATTGATATCAAAGCGGTGGTGTACAATCATCTTCCTGACGAAAATGTATTGGTAGCTGTAGAAAGCGTGAAAGTATTCAAAAAATACCTGGCAGAGCATTGGCCTTGCACAAAGATGTTGGAGTGTCCTGTAATTGAAGGCGAGGCTTATCCAGAGCTGGAAACGGACTGGATGGTTTGATTAATTTCATTCGGGTTTGGGCAAAAAAAAAGAGTAGACCTCTATCTACCCTTTTCTAACCTAACTAAACCAATAAAACTAATCAAACCTAAACTTATGAAATA
>DATFMO010000285.1:0-4261 GCA_035266925.1 Sunxiuqinia sp.
CACGAGCAAGAGCCGGTTTCAGCATGTTTGCTGCATCCAAAGATCCTGTTGCGCCACCTGCGCCAACAATAGTGTGAATCTCGTCAATAAACAAGATCACATTGTTGACTTTTGCCAATTCGTTTAAAATCGCTTTCATGCGTTCTTCAAACTGTCCGCGGTACTTCGTACCAGCAACAATGGAAGCAATGTCCAAACTAACCACACGCTTATCAAACAAAACACGCGATACTTTTTTCTGAATAATGCGCATGGCCAATCCTTCGGCTATAGCTGATTTCCCAACGCCTGGCTCCCCAATCAAAATGGGGTTGTTTTTCTTCCGTCGGGACAGGATTTGAGCTAATCGTTCAATTTCTTTTTCGCGTCCAACGATCGGATCCAGGTTATTTTCCTCTGCAGCTTTGGTAATGTCGATCCCAAAATTATCCAAAACCGGGGTTTCAGACTTGGCACCAGCTGTCTTTTTAGAAGATGAGCCTCCGGTAGATCCGCCTTGCTTCGATGAGAACGGATCATCCACGTCATCATCATCGCTGAAATCAGATTTGCTTTCCGGCTGTTTGTAATCCTCCAACCTGGATTTCAGGATATAATAATTAACATGAAACTCGCTTAACAACGAAGATATCTGGCTATCCTTATCCTTCAATATGGCCAATAAAAGATGCCCGGTATTGATGGTTTGACTGTTGAAAGCTCTGGCTTCAAGATAAACTAACTTAAGTGCCTTTTCTGCTGATTTTAAAAGTTGAACAGAGGCTTGTGGATCAATGATACTATCTGTGCGGAGCGATGACTCGATCGCTTCTTTTATTTCTGACAAATTAACACCTAAATTGGTGAGTATATCGATTGCAATCCCTTCTCCCTCTCTCAAAATTCCCAGGAAAATATGCTCAAGACCAATCTGCTCGTTCCCTAATCTTATAGCCTCTTCACGACTATAAGTCAAAACGTCTTTTATTCTTGGTGAGAATTGAGAATCCATAATACTACTCCCTTATTTAATATTCACAGTTTTATAATTTTACACTTATAAACAAAAACTATTCCGAAATGTTGGTCGAAAATCGCCAACTATCCCGAGAATATTCAAGTATAAAAATAGTCAATATTTATTGACTCCTAAGCTTCCTCCCCCGGTTTTTTAAACATTGAGGTGTTAAAATCTTGTTGGATAACTCTAATTAAAAACCACTTAAAATGACTGGTATTATTAGTATTTTTATATTTTTGTATGTCAAATTTTTTCAACATAAAATTTCTTTAAAAGGAGGATTAAATGGCTGAAGGCGAGAAAATTATCAAGGTTAATATAGAAGAGCAGATGAAGTCTGCTTACATCGACTATTCGATGTCAGTCATTGTTTCAAGAGCACTGCCTGATGTACGGGATGGTTTAAAGCCGGTTCACCGTCGTGTTTTGTTTGGAATGAGTGAATTGGGAATTTTGTCAAACCGCCCATATAAAAAGTCTGCAAGGATCGTTGGTGAAGTACTTGGTAAGTATCACCCACATGGTGATTCTTCTGTTTATTTTACCATGGTACGAATGGCACAGCAGTGGTCGTTAAGGTATCCGTTGATTGATGGTCAGGGTAACTTTGGATCAGTTGACGGAGATAGCCCGGCGGCTATGCGTTATACCGAGGCTCGTCTTGCTAAAATCGCGGAAGAAACACTTCAGGACCTGGATAAAAATACCGTTGATGTGGCACCTAATTTTGATGAATCGTTGACTGAGCCTGTGGTTTTGCCAACACGAATTCCGAATTTGTTGGTGAATGGCGCTTCTGGAATTGCTGTCGGAATGGCAACGAATATGCCACCCCATAATTTATCGGATACCATTGATGCCATTGTGGCACACATCGATAATAAGGAAATTGGTGTCGATGAGTTGATTCCAATTATTAAAGCTCCTGATTTTCCAACCGGTGGAATTATTTATGGCTACAAGGGAGTAGAAGAGGCCTTTGAAACAGGCCGTGGCCGGATTGTAATACGGGGGAAGGCTCATATTGAAGTTCAGTCAAATGGAAGGGAAAAAATTATCATTACTGAAATTCCATACTTGGTAAACAAGGCAGAATTAATCATGAAAACTGCCGAGTTGATTAATGACAAAAAGATTGAAGGGATTTCAAACGTAAATGATGAGTCTGACCGGGATGGAATGCGTATTGTTTTCGACATTAAAAAGGATGAAATTTCAAATGTCGTGCTGAACAAATTATATAAATACACGCAGTTACAAACCAGCTTCAGTGTAAACAATATTGCATTGGTTAAGGGACGTCCACGGATGTTGAACCTGAAAGACCTGATTCACTATTTTGTTGAACATCGACACGATGTGGTCGTCAGACGGACACAATATGAATTGGAACAGGCGGAGAAACGTGCCCATATCCTGGAAGGATTAATTATTGCAAGTGACAATATCGATGAGGTGATCGCGATCATCAGAGGTTCAAAAACGCCGGATGAAGCTCGTGAACGTTTGATGGAGAAATTTGATTTGTCGGAAATTCAGTCTCGTGCAATCGTTGAAATGCGCTTGCGTCAATTGACCGGTCTGGAACAAGACAAATTACGTTCAGAATACGAAGATGTGATCGCATTTATTGAAAGATGTCGTAAAATTCTGGCCAACGAGGAACTTCGCATGCAAATCATCAAAGATGAATTGTTGGAAGTGAAAGCCAAGTATGGAGACGAACGCAAAACAGAGATCGTTCCGAATGCGGAAGAATTTAATCCGGAAGACTTCTACGCTGATGAAGAAATGGTGATCACAATTTCTCATTTAGGATATATCAAACGAACACCATTGACCGAATTCAAAACGCAAGGACGGGGAGGGGTTGGTTCGAAAGGTAGTACCACACGTGATGAGGATTTTTTGGAGCACATCTTCATTGCGACCATGCACAATACCTTGTTGTTGTTCACTGAAAAAGGAAAGTGTTTCTGGTTGAAGGTTTATCAAATTCCGGAAGGAACCAAAACCTCAAAAGGTCGAGCAATTCAAAACTTGCTGAATATTGAACCGGATGATCAGGTTTTGGCATACAACAACGTGAAAAAACTGGATGATGAAGAATACATTAATAATAACTTTATTATTCTGTGTACGAAAAAAGGAATTATCAAGAAAACTTCATTGGAAGCCTATTCTCGACCTCGCCAAAATGGAGTGAATGCAATTACGATCAGGGAAGGCGACAAATTGCTGGAGGCTCGCCTGACAAACGGTAACCATGAAATAATGATTGCTGTAAAATCTGGTAAGGCTATTCGGTTTCATGAAAATATTGTCCGAGCAATCGGACGGACTGCCTCTGGAGTTCGTGGTATAACCCTTGGTAATGAGAACGATGAAGTGGTTGGCATGATCTGTGTTGAAAATGAGTCAGAGGATGTCCTTGTCGTATCTGAAAAAGGATATGGAAAACGTTCCAGCATTGATGGTTATCGAATTACCAATCGGGGAGGAAAAGGTGTTAAAACAATTAACATCACTGAGAAAACTGGTAGTTTGATTGCTATTAAAAGTGTACAAGATGATAACGACCTGATGATTATCACGCATAATGGTCTGGCAATTCGTCTCCCGATTTCTGATTTACGAGTTATGGGAAGAGCAGCACAGGGTGTACGGTTAATTAATTTAAAAGAAGTAGATCGTATCGCTTCAGTAGCTCGTGTCGCACTAGAAAATGGTACCGACAAAGATATCATTGAAGGGGAGGAGACTGAGGGTGAAGATAATCCTCAAGAACCTGGAAATGAATAATAATCGTTGTCGTCGGTATTTGATTAGGAAACGAAATAAATTAAATTTGTAGCAAAAATTTAAACTTAATAATGATGATGAAGAGAACAATTTTTCTATTTGCACTTTTACTCTCTGTGTCATTTGCTTTTGCCCAAAAAGGCAAAGTATCGAGTGCGCAGAGTTATAAAGATCAAGGTAAGTTAGATAAGGCCTTGGAAACCATTGATTATACCGTTGATCCCAGCAATCCGAAGTCAGACAAGACGTTGGATTGGCCAAAGACTTGGGAAGTTCGTGGTGAAATCTATCAGGAAATTTTCAAATCAAAAGACGAGGCTCTGAAAAAGAAGGTTGACAATCCTTTGCAAGTTGCCCTCGATTCGTATAAAAAAGCATTGAAACTGGATGATAAAGGTCGTAATGACAATAGTATTAAAATTAAATTGACCTTACTGATTTCGGACTTCACAAACCAGG
>DATFMO010000286.1:0-4821 GCA_035266925.1 Sunxiuqinia sp.
TACCCCATACGATTTTGCCATGATGCAGTATGAACATGCGAAACTGAGATCGGATGCTGATTTGCGGAGCTTCGAAAAGTACTATGGGAAATATGATGACCTGGAACTTTACAAAGACAAAAAGCCAAACGACTGGCAACAGGAACTATTTGGAAGTACCCGGGTTTCGCAATCACATAACCTAAGCATTAGCGGTGGTACTCAAAAAACAAAAGTGAGCCTAAGTTTGACCAACAATACAGAAGATGGTATCATGATTGGTAATGGATATAAACGAAATGTAATCAACTTTAAGTTGAATCATGAGGTTTACAAATCACTGAAAATGGACCTTCTTGCCAGGGTTACTGACACACAGATTGATGGAGCAGGTACTTCTGGAAGCGCTCAACTTCGTGTAAAAAACGTCATCACAGCACGACCGGTCAATGGTATTGCTGATGAATTGAATATTGACCTGAGTAGTATTGATACCTCAGATGACTATCAATCGTTCTTGTTAAGTTTGATCAACCCAATTGATTTGGCCAAACAAGACTGGCGGAGAAAAAACGAAAAGAATTACGTTTTCCAAGGTGGATTGACCTGGAATCCCTGGGAAAACCTAACCTTGAAATCGGCCATTACCAGCAGTTACAAATTACAAGAAAGTCTGAGGTATTATGGCCCGCTAACCAGCCAATCACAACAGGAAGGTAACAGTTTACCATTAGGAACAAAGGGCGAAAGCTTTAGCAACTCATTCCGCTGGGTAAATACAGCTGCTTATACGTTTAAAAATCTTGGAGATCACAAATTGGATATTTTGTTAGGACACGAAGTTTATTCCAATGGGGGGAAAGGTAATTCTGTCCGTTCTGAAAACTTCAGGGAATCCATGCAACCCGATGAGTTATTTGCCAACATGGAGCTTGGTACAACAGTTGAACATTCAACTTATGAGTCAACTGATCAAACGCGTGTTTCGTTCTTTGGTCGTGCGAATTACCAATTCAAAGAACGTTATTTGGTGACCGCAACCCTTCGTTCAGATGCGTCCAGTAAGTTCTCCAAAGAAAACCGATTGGGTGTATTCCCAGCAGTCGCCCTGGGATGGAAAATGAATGAAGAAAACTTCATGAAAAGCCTCACTTTCGTGAACGAATTAAAGTTTCGTTTGAGTTGGGGACAAACCGGTAACGACCGTATTCCTTCAAACTCAACTAAATTTTTGTTCACTGCTAGCACCAATAACGGTCCTGGTTTCGGAACCAACGATTACAATGCATACTACTCACCCAGTGGTTCAACATTGTTCAATCCAAATATTGTGTGGGAAACAACCGTTAACCGCAATGCCGGTTTAGACTTCATGTTATTCAATGGAAGAATCAACGGTTCTTTTGACCTTTATAAAAACACCACGAAAAACCTATTGCTGCAATCGGCAATTTCTCCAATTTCCGGCTTCAGTACGCAATGGAACAACGTTGGTAGTACATCCAATCGGGGGATTGAATTGTCATTACGTACTTACATGGTTCAACATGACGATTTTACCTTGTCAGCCAATGTCAACTTTGGTATCAACCACTCGAAAATTGAGGCTTTGGATGGAACCAAGGAACGTTTCTTCCAATCAAACTGGTCAAGTACCGATCTGAAAGACCGTGACGACTTTTATCTGAAAGTGGGTGAAACAGTTGGTTTGATTTATGGTTACGTAAACGATGGCATGTACACCGTAGACGATTTTTCTGCATACGACCCCGTTACAAATACGTATACATTAAAGGATGGAGTTCCAAGTGATAAAAATACATTAGGAGTAAGTGACGTCCGCCCTGGGTACATGAAACTGAAAGATATTTCAGGACCTGACGGAACACCTGACGGTGTTATTGACAGTCAGGACCGTCGTGTCATTGGAAGTGCCCTTCCAAAAGCTCAGGGTGGGTTTGGTTTTGACGCCACCTTCAAAAGTTTTGATGCATCCGTACTTTTCAACTGGACACTTGGCCGGGATATTTACAACACTGGTAAAATTGACTACAACCAACTTTACCGCACCCGTTATGGAAACATGTTGACGACGATGAATCCGGATAACCGATTTACCTACATTGACGTAGATGGTACATATACAGGTACTCCAGGTGAAGTTGTAACTGACTTACAGCAATTGCAAGAAATGAACGCGGATAAAACAATCTGGAGTGGAAATGAATCATTTGGTCAGGCAACGACAGTAATTAGTGACTGGGCAGTGGAAGATGGTTCATTCTTGCGTTTAAATACGCTGACTCTTGGGTACACATTGCCGTCTCATATAAGTTCTAAAATTGGAATGTCTCAATTCCGCATTTATGTAACTGGATACAATTTATGGTTGTGGACCAAATATACAGGTTATGATCCGGAAGTTAGTACAACAAGGAGCAGCAGTTATGCAGCCCTGACTCCGGGTGTTGACTATTCTTCATATCCAAGAAGCCGCTCTCTAACTGTTGGTGTAAATGTTACTTTCTAATTTAAACTTGACTAATAATACTACAGATATGAAAATAAAACACTTAATATATTCTGCCCTGGTAGTCCTTTCGATGTCTGCCTGCAAAAATTTTCTAGACCCAAACTCACTTTCGACGTTCGACCAGAATTACATTTTCTCCAATTATGAAGATGCTCGTAAAGCGACGAACGCCATGTATTCCCATTTCAATCACGATGGTTTCCGTTCCCGTTTATCAAATAACATGACCGGAAACAACGACCTGGAACATAATGGAGGTTCAAGTGACGGAGCCCGCTATCAAATCTGGCGTTTGGATGCCCAGGAAAATAATGGTGACCTTGGTTATGTTTGGGATATCGGGTACAAAGCCATCCGTGATGCAAACATTGCAATTGAGGGAATTAAAAACAGCGATGCAATGAAATCAAATGATGTTGCATTGGTAAGAAATATGAACCAGCTTATGGGTGAAGCTTATACCATGCGCGCCTATTGGTACAGCATGTTGATCTACTATTTTGGCGATGTTCCTTTTTCAACGCAAGCACCTGCAGTGGATGTTGAATTTAACTTACCCAAAATGGATCGCAATGCGATTCTGGACTCAGTCATCCAGGACCTAATTAAAATTGAACCCAAAATGATGTGGGCTGACGAACTACCTTTCGGTATCGAACAAATCAACCGGGAGTACACCATTGGAATGATTGCCCGCTTATCTTTACAGCGAGGTGGCTGGTACCTGAAACCGGACCTGACTGAAGCTCGAGAGGCAGATTATTTGGACTACTACAAAATTGCCAAGCAATACACACAGAAATTGATGACGTTAAAAGACCGTGAACTTCCAACAGATTTCGCCCAGATCTTCATCAATGAGAGTAAATTTATCACCCCTGTTAACAGCGATGTGCTGTTTGAAGTACCATTTCCTGTTGGAGAAGGTGATGTCGGCTGGAACATTGGTATTCGGGTTGACAAAGGTAACCACCCCTATGGTAGCGGTGGTAACTACATGAGTATGCCTGCCACCTATTTCTATTCATTCGATACCTTGGATAATCGCTTGCCAATCACGTGCGGACTCTTCTACATTGACGAAGACTTTCTTCAACAGCCGGTTAACATCAACAGTATCTCGCAAGGAAAATGGAATCGTGCTTTGTTAGATCCGCCACCAGGCCCATCAACCAATAAGGGAACTGGTATCAACTGGCCGATGATGCGTTATTCTGATGTCATATTGATGTATGCTGAAGCTGAAAATGAACTGAACGGCCCAACAGCATCAGCACAAGCTGCCCTGAAAAGAGTTCGTCAACGTGCTTTCGATGAATCTGTTTGGACCACAAAAGTTGACCAATATGTCGCAGCCGTTAGTAGCAGCAAAGAAGATTTCTTCAATGCAATCGTCAACGAACGCTCCTGGGAATTCGGTGGTGAAATGATTCGTAAATATGATTTGATCCGCTGGAATTTGTACTACGAAAAAGTGAAAGAAACAGTCGAAGGCTGTAAGAAAATGGCAGATGACGCTTTCGCGGGAACAAGTGATCTTCCGGACTATATCTATTGGAAACGGGATGAAAATGGGAATTTGAAGATCTATAATAAATTCAAAAAAGTACTTGCTGCCCCAGATCCCACGTGGGAAAGACAATCATGGCTGGTTGGTATGCATAGTGACACTGAACCTTCAGGCTACACAATCTGGCTGACTCGTGACTATGAAAACTATATTCATCCTGAGAATATTGGCGTTCCTGATGGAATTGTACGATATATTTTCCCGATTCCGGTGCTTGGAATTGACAATAGTAAAGGTCTGTTGAAAAATGATGGATATAATTTCGGTTTTTAGTACTTGAAATCCCAAATGTTAAAAATTACAATCATGAAAATATCAAAATTCAATCTAAATACACTTTTAATCCTCTTTATTATAGGTCTGCTTATTGCTGTAAACGCCTGTAAAAAAGATGAGCAGGTATATCCTCGAACCCGCTTATTCCAGCCGGTATTAAATCAACCTCTTGAAGCGATTGACAATACCATTGTTGTCGATTTGGGGGATATGAAACAAGCGGTAAATTACACCATCGAAGTGAGCCGCGATTCGTTCTTGACAACAGATTATACATTTGATGTAGACACCAACTATTTCATCATCAATAATGAATTGACCGGTGAAGACCTGCTCTGGTATACAATCTATGAGATTCGCGCAACAGCACATGCTGATGATTCTCAATACGACAGTCACGTTTCCGATGTTGGCACAATTAGAACGGACAAATTCCCTTCCAACCAGGGAACACCAACGATGT
>DATFMO010000287.1:0-6872 GCA_035266925.1 Sunxiuqinia sp.
AAAGAAGTTTGGGTATTTTTCAACAATGATTTTCATGGTTTCGCCATTAAGAATGCCCGGAAACTCATAGAATTCATTCAAACCTGAAACGTAAAAATCATGGACCTCATTCCCATAAAAGTTGTTTGTCGCGCGGGGTACAAAGCTGACGAGTATCCAACCAGTTTTTATTGGATGAAAAATAAATTTGAAATCATTGCCATTTTGGACCGGTGGTACCAAGCCAGCACAAGCTCGGAGTGGCCAGTGGCAAACTATTTTAAGGTGTGTACCACAAGCAACAAAGAATACATCATCAAGCACGAACTGGAAGACGACCGCTGGTTCCTGATCACATCCGAACCAGCTGCTGTTCGCTTTTCATACAACTAACACAGAGTAGCATTCTTTCAACACCTGCGATTTACAGGAAGAATTTTGGTACTTTAGCTGATCAATATAATCTTCAAAATCAAAAAATATGCGCTCGTTATTTTCAATCCTTGTGGTTTTGGCTTTCGTTTTCAACGGTTCTGTGGAAGCCAAAAATCCATTCAAATTGTTCAATCTAAAAGATTTAACCGGTTGGTACGCTTTTCAAAAAGAAGCAGGCAAGCATGATAATGCCGCGGATCTTTTCCATGTTGAAGGTCACATGATCCGCCTTTACGGCCCTGATGCCGGCTACCTGGCAACTAAAAAAACATTTAAAAATTTCGAATTGACAGCAGAATTCCGTTGGAATATGGATACAAGTTATGTTCGAAAAAGCAACCACATCAACAGTGGGCTCATGTACCTCATTCCTGAATCGGCTAAGGACACACTTTGGCCCAAAGGCTACCAGTTTCAAATAAAAAAAGGAGCGACGGGTGATTTCATCTTGTTGCAGCATGTTGTTCTGACTGTAAATGGCAAACAGGAAGGCCCCGGACGCAGCGTGGTTGTGAAACGTATGCTTGATGCGACCAATCCGATCGGCCAATGGAATACGATCCACCTCATTTGTAAGAATGGAAAAATTACACAGGAGCTGAATGGGAAATTAGTCAACGAAGGAAACAAGCCATCCGTTTTGGAAGGGCGGATTGCATTGATGTACGAAGGATTCCCAATTGACTTTAGAAAGGTGGAATTGAAGAAACTTTAAAAAAGCTGGAAGTTTGAAGCTGGAAGAATGATTTGTTTCCTTCTTCCAGCTCCAATCTCAACTATTTCACAGAGAATTTATAAATTGTTGTGGATTGCAAGGTATCGCCCGGCTCAACAATGGTGTTTGGGAAACTCGGATGATTGGGAGAATCCGGATAATGTTGTGTTTCCAAACACATCCCATTACGATATTCCCACTTGTGACCGTACTTGCCAATGATGCTTCCATCCTGGAAATTACCAGAATAAAACTGAATCGCAGGCTCGGTAGTAAACACTTCCATAAAACGACCTGACTTTGGCTCGTAAACACTGGCTGCAAACGTCATTTCATGACCGTTCTGATCCTTGTTTAAAATATAGTTTTGATCGTATCCGCCAGCCAATTTTATCGGTGTAAAATCAGAATTGATGCGTTCGCCAATTGGATGTGGGCTTGTGAAATCCATATCGGTTCCCTTGATGGAAATAATCTTTCCGGTTGGAATCAGCTCGTCATTCACTTCTGTGGTTGAATCAGCGTCAATCACCACAACCTGGCTCAGGATATCACCTTGTCCGGTTCCTTTCAGATTGAAATATGTGTGGTTGGTCAGGTTAAATGGACAAGCTTTATCGGTTGTTGCTTCGTAATGGATTTTCAACTCATTTTTGTCTGTCAAGGTATAAGTAACAGTAACAACCTTATTGCCAGGGAATCCGGAATCACCATCTTTACGGTGCAGGGTCATTTTTACAGCCGGTCCCTCTGGCGTTTGAATTTTTTCGGCATCGTATACCTGGCGATCGAAACTGTGTGGTCCCGAATGCAGACAGTTGCCATGGTCATTGGCTGGCAAGTGATAAACCACGCCATTCAACTCAAACTGGGCATCGCCAATGCGATTGGCATATGGCCCAATCACGGCTCCATATTGTTTTTGTCCCTCCTGGTACTCGGTCACTGATTTAAATCCGAGACATACATCAGTCATATTCCCATCCCGATCAGGGACAAGAATTGACACGACTTTAGCGCCAAAATTGGTCAAATCAACGCGCATACCATTGGTATTTTCCAAGGTAAAAAGGTCTGTCTTTTTCCCGTCAATTGTTTTCTCAAAGTCGGCCTTTGTATAAGGCATCTTGCTTTGCTTTGCGGGTTGTGAGCAGGCAAAACCAAACAAAATAAAAAGAAATGCTAATCTTTTCATAAGCTGAAAATTTTGAATGTTTTATTTTGGAATGAATGATTATTTCTAAAAACAAAGGTTAAAAATACTTTTAATATTCCCAATATTAATTTATTTTTATAATTCTTTGGTGAAGTTGTTTAAGAACATACCTTTGCTTGTCGCTTGAGCTTTTAATTTGAGCCTTCAGGTTTAAAAACAGATGATTTAGTGGAACCATTTTCTACTGAACGAGTAACATTTTGACGTACTGAATAGAGTTGCTGCGCCACAATTCATTAAAACTAACTAGCAGGAATGGACAATAAAAATGAATATTGCTTGCATATCAAGAATATGGTATGCCCAAGATGCATTCAGTCCGTCCAAAAAGAAGCACTGCTAGCCGGGTTAAAAATCCGATCCATCCAACTTGGTGAGCTCAACCTTTCTGGAAAATATACCGAAGAACAATTCAAAAAATTTAAAAGGGGCATTGAGCGACATGGCTTCGAATTAATAACCGATAAAAGAGAACAACTGGTGGAAGCCATCAAAACAACTATCATCAACGTTGTTCAATACGATCATGAGATTCCCGGACATCAGAATTTCTCCATCTATCTTGCCGGCGTCCTCGGAAAAGATTATTCCTACTTAAGCAATGCGTTTTCGATAGCTGAAAATACCACCATTGAGAAATACATTATTCTGCAAAAAACCGAAAGAGCTAAAGAATTGCTGACTTATAACGAGCATAGCTTGAAAGAAATCGCCGATAAATTAGGCTATAGTAGTTCACAACATTTGAGCGCACAATTCAAAAAGATCACTGGGCTTAGCCCTTCAGCATTTAAAAAATTGAAGGAAAACAACCGGTTTTCTATTGACCAAATTCGGCACATCAATAAAAAAAGATAAAATGTTCCTTTACATAGAATCAGAGCATTAAAATCAGTATCACCTGAAATTATTAACAATTTTTCCAAAATTGTATAAACCTTTTATTCAGAAAATTTTGTTTCTTTGCCAATACGTTGATCAAATAAATGATAAGAAAAATCAGCCATATCGCTATTGCTATCCTGTTGTTAGTTTTAACAATGGGATTCTCTATTTCTAAACACTATTGTGGGAATAGCATGGTGGATGTTGCTGTATTTTCACAAGGAGCGGATGGTTGTGGCATGGATATGAAAGACATGAATATGCCTGCAAACACAACGAAAGATGCCTGTATGACGGCCAGCAGTTGCTGTCATACTGATCTCCATGTTTACCAACTTGATAAAACATATACCTCTCCGGTTGTGATTGGTCATGTTCCTTTCATTCAAGTAGATTTGGCCGTTCTGGATCTGAGTTTATTCACTTCTGAGATTCGCGAAGCAAAAACCAACAATTATTTTATTCTGGCTAAATCGCCACCACCGAAAGACGTACTTTCGGCGCTTTCCGATTTACAGATATACCGTTTATGATTTTTGAATAATTCCGGTTTTAGAATTCTCTAAATCCGGATGTTACTGGTACAACTTTTTTGTTCCAGCCATTTATCATTTCAAAAAATCACAGTTCAGAAATTATAAACCTGAAAAGGTATGTTGAATAAATTAATTCGTTTCTTTTTAGAAAACAAGCTGGTTACCTTTCTACTGCTCATCGCTTTAATCGGATGGGGAACCGTTACAGCACCTTTTAACTGGAACACAGGCTTTTTACCCCGTGACCCGGTACCTGTTGATGCAATCCCTGACATTGGCGAGAACCAGCAAATTGTTTATACCGAATGGCCCGGCCGTTCGCCACAGGATATTGAAGACCAGGTTTCCTACCCGCTGACAACAGCCCTGCTGGGGATTCCCGGGGTAAAAACCATTCGAAGTAATTCCATTTTCGGCTTATCCAGTATCTACATCATTTTTGATGATGATGTTGAGTTTTACTGGAGCCGAACCCGTATTCTTGAAAAATTAAACTCGTTACCTGCCGGAACGCTGCCGGATGGTGTCACTCCTGCGCTTGGACCGGATGCCACGGCACTCGGCCAGGTGTATTGGTACACGTTGGAAGGCCGCGATAAAGACGGCAAGCCTGCTGGTGGCTGGGATCCCCAGGAACTGCGGACCATCCAGGATTTCATGGTGCGCTACGGACTGACTTCAGCCAAAGGAGTATCCGAAGTGGCTTCCATCGGTGGTTTCGTTAAAGAGTACCAGGTGGATATTGATCCCAATGCTATGAAAGCCTACGGCGTGACAGTCGCCCAAGTGATGAAGGCCGTGAAGAAAAGTAACCTCGATATTGGTGCCCGCACGTTGGAATTTAACCGGGCAGAATACCTGATCCGCGCGCTGGGGTACATTAAAAGCCGGAGCGACCTGGAAGAAAGCGTGGTGGCCGTGCATAACAATGTGCCGGTGCGCATTAAGGATGTAGCCAAAGTGAACTTCGGCCCGGCGACCCGTCGTGGCGGTTTGGATAAAGGAGGTGCCGAAGCCGTTGGTGGCGTAGTGGTTGCCCGCTATGGCGCCAATCCCATGGAGGTAATCAAAAATGTGAAGAAAAAGATTGCTGAAATTTCCCCCGGGCTTCCAAGTAAGACATTGAAAGATGGCACGGTTTCCAAAGTAACGATCGTCCCGTTTTACGATCGTTCCGGTTTGATCAGCGAAACTTTGGGGACACTGGAATCAGCCCTGAGCGACGAAATTCTGATCAGTATCATCGTGGTGATTATCCTGGTTCTGAACCTTCGGGCATCCATCCTTATCTCGAGTTTGCTGCCAATCGGAGTGCTGATCACTTTCATTGTGATGCGCAATTTCCAAGTGGATGCCAACATTGTTGCACTATCCGGTATTGCCATCGCCATTGGAGTCATGGTCGACGTTGGAATTGTCTTCACGGAAAATATCATACGACATCTGGACATGCCGGAGAACAAGGGGGCGCGAGGCAAGCATTTGCTGAACGTGATCTACAATGCAACGGTGGAAGTCGCCTCGGCCATCATGACCGCCCTGGCAACCACCATTGTGAGTTTCCTTCCGGTATTTGCCATGCAGGCTGCTGAGGGCAAGCTGTTCAGGCCGCTGGCCTTTACCAAGACATTTGCCCTGCTGGCTTCACTGCTAATCGGGATCATGATTATCCCGGCACTGGCACATGTGGTATTTTCCATTCGTTTTGACAAAAAACGCGTATCCCGTATCTGGAGCAGCATACTCATTGCTGCCGGTGTGATTCTAATCATCACTCTCCAAACCTGGATTGCGCTGGCACTGATTGCTTTTGGTCTAAACAACCTGCTGGAATACCGCTGGCCGGAAAACAAACGCAAATACGTCAACCTGATCAATATTGCCATCGCCATGTCGATCGTCGTCTATTTCCTGACCGAGGAATGGATGCCGCTTGGCGCTCAAAACAGCCTGCTGGTCAACTTTTTGTTTGTCATTGCCATCTTGGCTGCTGTATTGGGTACACTGATGACCGTGGTTCATTATTACCCGGTTATCCTGCGGTGGTGTTTGGCCAACAAGTGGAAATTCCTGTCGGTACCAATCGTTATTCTTCTGTTTGGAATACTGATCTGGCAGGGAGCTAATAAATCCTTTGGTTTTCTTCCCCTTAAATGGAAAGAAAGCGGAAGCTTCCAGGCGTTTTCACGAACCTTCCCCGGAATTGGAAAGGAATTTATGCCCGCATTGGATGAAGGATCATTCCTGCTCATGCCGACAACCATGCCCCACTCCGGTGTGGAAGAAAACGTGGAAGATATTCGCCTGCTCGATATGAAGGTGAACTCCATCCCGGAGGTTGAATCCACGGTTGGCAAATGGGGACGTGTCAATTCGGCACTTGACCCTGCACCAATTTCGATGTATGAAAATATCGTCAACTACAAACCGGAATATATCCTGGATGAAGATGGGCACCGCATGCGCTTCAAAACAGATAATAACGGCGCTTTTGAGTTGAAAGACGGAAGCACCTACAATCCACATAAAGATGCCTGGCGGACGATCGAAAAAGACCAGCTTATCCCGAATGATAACGGTAAATATTTCCGTCAGTGGCGCGATAAGATTCATAAACCGGACGACATCTGGCAGGAGATTGTCAAGCAATCAAGCCTGCCCGGGCTGACATCAGCTCCGAAGCTACAGCCTATTCAAACACGGTTGGTGATGTTGCAAACCGGTATGCGTGCACCAATGGGGATCAAAGTCTTCGGCCCCAACCTGAAAGTGATTGAAAAAACCGGTTATGAGCTGGAAAAGCTGATGAAAAATGTTCCCGGGGTGAAACCGAGTTCCGTGTTTGCCGACCGGGTGGTTGGAAAACCGTATCTGGAAATCAAGATTGACCGAAAAGCCATTTCCCGTTACGGACTGACCATTGACGACATGCAGATGTACATCGGCAGCGCTATTGGGGGTATGAAACTGACAACGGCCATCGAAGGCCGTGAACGATTCCCGGTGCGTGTACGCTATGCCCGTGAGTTCCGCGACAATCCCGATGACCTGAAAAATGTACTCATCCCTACCCCTGCAGGTGTCCAGGTTCCGCTGGGTGAGCTGG